>CAMDOY010000041.1 GCA_945903655.1 Rhizobium sp. Q54
CGAAGGTCTGGAAGCGGCTGGGATAGGAGGTGGTGTTGTCCACGGCCTCCCCGCCCTTGTATTCGACCTTGTTCGGCCCCCGGTCAGGCAGAAGCAAATAGCGGTTCTCAAAGCCCGTATAGGCCATGGCGGAACCGAAGCCGGTCAGACCGTTGAGCGGCGACATGCCGTCTTCCAGCAGGGTGGACGGAAGGCCGGAGAGGTCGGAGCCCTTGCCGTCGATCACGGCGGTCCCGATGAAGCGAACCTCCTGGGCGCTGGCGACAAGGGGCACCCCAAGAGCAAAAGCGGCGACAAGCAAGCTGCGGGAAAACATGGAGATCTCCATCAAGGTCGGCGCAAAGCGCCAAGCTGACTTTAGAGAACCATGAACATGAAGGAAAAATGACAGTCCTTCATGTTGAGCCGTCATAAGGGCGCATTCAACTGCTGAATGCGCCGCCCCTCACGCCTTCTTCAAGAACGCCGTCTTCAGCACGAGGCCCTTCACCTTGTCGGCGTTGCACTCGATCTCCTCCACATCGTCCGTGAGGCGGATGTTCTTCACCAGCGTGCCGCGCTTGAGGGTGGTCGAGGCGCCCTTGACCTTGAGGTCCTTGATCAGCGTGACGCTGTCGCCGTCCTTCAGGATCGCGCCGTTGCTGTCGCGTGTGTCGTCGCTCATGGTCTCGCCTTCATGGGTTGCCTGTTCGCGACCTTAGGCGATCGCGCCTCGCGTTCATAGCGCGGGGGGCGGCGCCTTCCCTCGCGCGATCAAACTGCTAAGCTGCAGTGCTTCTCTGCAAAGCCGTCGCATAGATAGGCCTGACCATGATGATTTCACGCCTGCGATTCACCAGCCTCCTCGTGGCCTGTCTGGCGCTCGCCTTTCCGCTATCGCAGGGGCGGGCGCTGGAGGGACCGCAGCCGGAGATCGTCATGATTCCCGCGCGCGCCGCCGGGGCGGACTGGCGGGTGCAGACGCAGGTCTTCAAACCCGAGGGGCCCGGCCCTTTCCCGACCCTGATCTTCTCCCACGGCAGGGCCGGAAAGCCCGAGGAGCGCAAGGCGCTGGAAAATCCGGTCCTGCGCGGCCATGTGGCCTACTGGATGCGCAGGGGTTTTGCGGTCGTGGCGCCGATCCGTCCGGGCTATGGCGTCACGGGTGGCGTGGATCTGGAGGCCAGCACCATCGGCATCAGCCAGCAGGGCGTCTGCACGGGCACACCGGCCTTCGAGCAGGCCATAGGGAACGCCGCCGATGTGGTGAGCGAGGTGGTGTCCTGGGCGCGGCGTCAACCCTGGGTCAACAACAAGAAGATTGTTCTGGCCGGACAATCCGTCGGCGGCATGACCAGCGTGGCGGCGGGGGCGCGAGGTCTGCCCGGCGTGATCGCCTATATCAATTTCGCCGGCGGCCACGGCGGCAATCCGGACCGCCGCCCGGGCAATAGCTGTTTCCCCGAGGCTCTGGCCAGCCTTTATGGCAAATATGGGCGCACGACAGAGGTGCCAAACCTCTGGCTCTACGCCAGCAACGACAAGTACTGGGGCCCGGACATGCCGCAAGTCTGGCACGACGCTTTCGCCAAGGCGGGCGGCAAGGGGCGCCTGATCAAGACCGGGCCGGTGCCGGACGACGATGGGCACAAATTGCTGGCCAAGGGCGGGCGCCTCTGGAGCGCCCATGTGACGCCCTTCATGGAGTCCCTGGGCTTTCGGGAGATCTCCGCGCAGAGGTGAGCGGGGGCGGAAAGCCCCCTACTCCACCAGCGCTTCCTCGCGCTTTCGCCTGATGGCGGGCGCCGCGACCACCAGCAGCAGCAGGGCTGCGGCGATGAGGAAACCCAGGCTGATGGGCGTGTTGAGGAAGATCATGGGATCGCCGCGCGAGATCAGCAGGCCCCGGCGCAGGTTCTCCTCCATGAGGGGCCCCAGCACGAAGCCCAGGATCAGCGGCGCTGGCTCGCAGTCAAGCTTCAGGCAGATGTAACCAAAGAGCGTGATGAAGGCCATGACAACGATATCCGTGACATTGGCGTTCACCGTATAGGCGCCGATGCAGCAAAAGCCCACGATGGCGGGAAACATCAGGCGATAGGGCGTGCGCAGCAACCGCACCCAGATGCCGACCATGGGCAGGTTGAGCACCACCAGCAGGAGATTGCCGATCCACATGCTCGCGACGATGCCCCAGAACAGTTCCGGGCGATCCGTCATCACGCGCGGCCCCGGCGTGATGCCATGCACCATGAGCGCGCCGATCATCAGCGCCATCGTGGGATTGGAGGGAATGCCCAGAGTCAGCATGGGGATGAAGGAGGTCTGCGCCCCCGCATTGTTGGCGGACTCCGGCGCCGCCACGCCGCGAATGTCCCCATGGCCGAAGTTGCGCGGCGCCTTGGCCACTTTCTTCTCCAGCGTATAGGCGGAGAAGGAGGCCAGGAGCGCGCCGCCGCCCGGCAACACGCCCAGCACCGAGCCCAACGCCGTGCCGCGCAACACCGTGGGGATGCAATAGCGAATATCCGCCCAGGAGGGCCAGACGCTGCCGACAGGCGCCGTAGAGGCGTTTTCATCCACCTTCTTCTCGAGGTTCACAATGACCTCGGCGACGCCATAGATCGCCATGGAGAGCGCGACGAACTCGATGCCGTCCGCCAACCCCTGAAAGCCATAGGTGAAGCGCCTGACGCCAGAGTTCACATCCGAGCCCGAGAGGCCGAAAACCAGGCCTAGCAAGACCATGGCGATGGCCTTGATGATGGAGCCCCGCGCCAGCACGACCGCCGCCACAAGGCCGCAGAGCATCAGCGAGAAATATTCCGCAGGCCCGAATTGCAGTGCGAGTTTGGCGAGCGGCGGCGCCCCGAAGGCGATGACGAAAGTCGCCACCGTGCCCGCAAAGAACGAGCCCAGCGCCGCGATGCCAAGGGCGGGTCCCGCCCGGCCCTGCCGCGCCATCTGGTGTCCATCAAGGCTGGTGACCACCGAGGAGGCTTCGCCGGGGATATTGATGAGAATGGCGGTGGTGGAGCCGCCATATTGCGCGCCGTAATAGATGCCCGCGAGCATGATCAGCGCGGAGGTCGGCTCCAGCGTGAAGGAGATGGGCATCAGCATGGCCACCGTCGTCACCGGGCCAATGCCGGGCAAGACGCCCACCACCGTGCCAAGGAACGAACCGATGAGGCAGTAAGCGAGATTCTTGAGCGTGACCGCGACCGTGAGCCCCAGCCAGATATTGGAGAACACATCCATCATGGGGCGTCCTAAAGGCTCGGCCAGACCGGCAGGGGCAAGCCCAGGGCGAAGACAAAGATGACCAGCGAGAAAAGCGTCAGCCCCAGGCTCAGGGCCAGCGCCTCACCCACGCGAACCTCATCGCCCGCAAAGGCGCATAGAAAGGTTGTGATGGTCAGCGAGATGACGAGCCCCAGCGGATTGATCGTCACCGCGAAGAAGAGCACGCAGCCCAGCAGCGCCAGCAAGGGACGAAACTTGATCTTCTCGATCGCCTCCCCCGTGATGGCGAAGGATCGGATGACCAGGATCGCGCCCAGCAGGGCCAGCAACCATCCCAGCATGGTGGGAAAATAGCCCGGGCCCATGCGCCCGCCCCGCCCCATGGAATAGCCGCTGGCGGTGACGAGCGTGAGGGCGGCGAAGGCCAGAAACATCACGCCCGACCAGAAGTCCTTGGGCGCGCGGATGAGGGGTTTCATCAATTTTCCTTGATGTTGCCGTCCTCGATCACCTTCTTCCACTTGCCGAATTCAGCCTTCAGGAAGGCCTCGCCCTCGGCGCTGGTGGTGCCGCGCGGCTCCACACCCACCTTGGCGAGCGCCTTCAGAACCTCGGGGTCTTTCAGAACGGTCTGCATGGCGCCATTGAGCTTGTCCATGGCCTCGGCCGGCGTTGCGGCGGGCGCGAAGATGCCCAGCCACAGATCCACCTCGAAGCCCTTGAGGCCGGCCTCATCGACGGTCGGCGCATCGGGATAGACCGGGCTGCGCGTCTTGCCGGTGGTGGCGATGACGCGCACGCGATTGTCGGTGGTGAAGGGCAGCGCGCCCGCGATGCTGGAGAAGGCGAACTGCACCTTGTTGCTCATCATGTCCGGATAGGACTGGCCGATGCTCTTGTAAGGAATATGGGTCGCCACGACGCCGGTGCGCTGCTGGAACAATTCGCCCGCCAGATGGGGCGTGGTGCCGATGCCCGCCGAGGCGAAGTTCAACTTGCCCGGATTGGCTTTACCGTAGGCGATGAGATCGCTGATGCTCTTGATCGGCAGCTCCGGCGCCACCACCACAACCTCCGGCGAGGAGGAGATGATCGAGACCGTCTTCAACTGTTTGAAGAGATCATAGGGCATGGAGGGCTGCAGGGTCGGGTTGATGACGATGGCGGGGTCCATCAGCACGAGGGTGTAGCCATCGGCGGGCGAGCGGGCGACCGAATCCGTGCCGGTGATGCCGCCAGCGCCCGGACGGTTCTCCGCCACCACCGGCTGGCCCAGCGCGCCCGTGAGCGCCTGGGCCATGGTGCGGCCGACATAATCGATGATGCCGCCGGGCGAATAGGGCAGCACCAGCCGCACGGGCTTGTTGGGGAAAGCCTGCGCCTGCGCGGCGCTGGTGACGACAAGCGAGGCGGCGCTCGAGAGCCCCAGAAGCACAAGCGCGGAAAGTGGCGCACGAAGGGCGCGAGCAATGGTCATGAGGAGCCTCCGGTGATGCATGGCCCACGCTGCGGCGCAGGCGAAAACGAGACCTCAAAGGTCAGTCAGGGAGGGGTGGGGTGTCAAGGGCTTGCCTGCCCTTTGCCTGGGCGCCCCTTGCACCTTGGTTAGGCCCTCTCTCGCATGTGATCGTTTTCCATGCAGCCCTGCGCTTATGACGGGCCAGCACGGCCATGCCGGTATGACCATGTCATACTCTATGCTAGACTGCCTGCAAAGGAGCCAGCCATGTCCAAGGTCCAGAAGCGAACCTTCAGCCTGCCCGCCGAACACGCTGATTTCATCGACAAGCTCGTGGGCTCCGGCGCCTACGCCTCCGGCAGCGAGGTCATCCGCGCCGGCCTGCGCGCCCTGCAGGAGCGCGACGCGGCGGTGGAGCGCTGGCTAAAGGAGGAGGTCGCGCCGGTCTATGATGCGGTTAAGGCGGATCCATCGCGGCTCATTCCGGCGGAGCAGGCTTTTGCCGAGGTGCGGCAGGTCATCGCGCAAAAAGTGAAAGGACGCATATGAAGCGACGAGACGTTTTCATCGATCCTTTTGCGCAGCAGGACCTCATTCATATTTACAACGTGATTACCGACCTGGCGGGGCCAGAGCCCGGCGCGGCTTTTGTGGAACAGATCATCGCGCACTGCATGAAGTTCGATCTTGCATCAGAGCGTGGCAATCGCCGCGACGACATCCGCCCCGGCCTGCGCATCACCGGCTACAGGCGACGCGTCACCATCGCATTCAGCGTGACTGAAACGCGGGTCGAGATTTTGCGCATCTTCTACGGCGGCGTCGACTGGGAGCCGCTTCTAGCCTGACCCGGGCGCCCCGCTTCCCCCCAACAAAAAAGGGCCACCCCACCGGGCGGCCCTCCATAATCCTCAAAAGGCGCAAGCCCCGCGCCTCAATCCATCTTCTTCAGCCCCACCACCTTGGCCATGGCGGCGACCTGCGCTTCCTGGCGCAGGATGTCGGCGGAGAATTCCTCGGCGCCGCCGGGGTTCGGCGCCTGGCCCGTGGCCACGAGCTTGGCGGCGACTTCGGGATCGCGAGCGACATTGGCGATATCGTCGCCGATGCGCTTGCGCAGCTCTGCGCTCAGGCTGGGCGCTGCGAAGGCGCCCACGAGCCCTTCCAGTTCCAGCGAGGGCACGCCCGCTTCGATGACGGTGGGAACATCCTTCAGGATGTCCACGCGGTTGCGACTGGTGACCGCCAGGAGGCGCGCGCCCTTGCCCTGCAACACAGGCTGCTGGATGGCCAGCGCCGTCATGGCGGCTTGAATGCGGTTGGTCGACATTTCAGCGGCGCCCGCCGTCAGATTGGTGAAGGGCACCTTGGTGATTTTCAAGTTGAGCGTGGTGGTGAAATTGTCCCACACGAGTTCGGTGATGCCCGGCACCACCATGACATTCAGCTCGCCTGGCTTCTTCTTGGCGAGATCGACAAACTCGCCCAGCGACTTGACGCCCAGCCCCTCGGAGGCGCCCACCACCAGAATGGTGTTGGAGAAGCGCGCCACGGGCAGCAAATCGCGCTCGCGCACATAGCCCAGCTTCTCATGGCGATAGGGATGGGGCGTGAAATTGCCCGTGGGGCCGAAGAGGAACTGGTGATCGTTGTTGTCGCCAATCACGGCGCGGATGGCGATGAGACTGTCGCCACCGGGCCGGTTCTCGACGATGACCGGCTGGCCCCATTTGCGCGTCAGCACATCGGCGGCGAGGCGCGCGCCGATGTCCGCGCCAGCGCCCGGCGCAAAGGGCACGATCAGCTTCACGGTCTTTGTCGGCCAATTGGTCTGCGCCTGCGCGGCGCTCGCCATCAGGCCCAGCATGGCGGCGCCAGCCAGCGCCACGATTTTCGAAATAGGGGTCATCATCGCCTCACAGTCGGGTTCATCCCTGACGCCCCGGATCCCGGGGCGCGTCACATTGTCGAACTTGCCCCTTCGGGGCAAGTCCCTCAGACATCCAGCTATTTGCCGAGCGCCTTGTTGTAGTAGCTCAGATCGTAATATTTCTCAGGCGGGCCCATCTTCTTCTTCGCGTCAGAGAATTCCTCGCGCACGGCGAGCACGGTGCGCAGGCCCGCCACATCGAGCGCGCCCTTGGGCGCCAGCGCCGCCTGGCCCTTGGTGACGCCGATGACGGAGGGACGCGCCACCGCCTCCGATATCTTAACCTTGGCGGCCAGAATCTTCACGGCCTCGTCGGTGTTCTTCTCGTCATAGAGCCAGTCGATGGCGTTCACGAGCCCGCGCAGATAACCCACCATGGCGGCCTCGTTCTGCTTGGCCCAGGCGCGATTGGTGATCTGCACGCTGGCGAGATAGGGCCCCACGGAGGAGACGGCCTCGCCGAGGAACGAATAGCCCGCATTCTTCGCCTGGGTGGTGAAGGGCTCGCTGACGAGGGCGGCCGCCATCTTGCCCTCTTTCAGGGCTTCCAGACGCTCGCGCGTGCCGCCCACCGCGACGAATTCATAATCGCTGGGCTGCAAGCCATTCTTCTGCAGCATCTTGCGCAGCACGAAGGCGTAGCCGGTGGAGAGGGAGTCGAGGGCGAATTGCTTGCCCTTCAATTCGCCGATGGTCTTGATGGAGGGCTGCGCCATCAGCGCCAGCTCGGTGGAGGACCCGCCCATGACCATGATGAGATCCACTGGTCCCTGAACCGCAGCCGTCCCCTGCCCTTCCTGATAGGCGATCATGTTATCGGAGGCGGTGCCCGCAATGTCGAACTTGCCATTGATGAGATTGCTCATCTGGAAGCCGGAACTCGGCGTCGCCGTCACATTGACGGTCAGGCCCTCCTTCGCGAAGAACCCTTTTTCCTGCGCCACATAGATCGGCATGGCGCTGGCGCCGGCGAAAACGATGACTTCGAGGGTGCGCGTCTGCGCCATGGCTGATGATCCCGTCGCGATGGAGGCCGCAAGCAGCGCGGCGGACATGAGGTGGCGCATGGTGGTCTCTTCCCTTTGGTTCGATAAGCCGAATGAATTGGGGCCCTTATAAACGCAAAGCGGCGACTTCCGCCACCTTTCGCCCATCACGACGAAAATGTGATCGGCCCTATTCCGCCCTTATCCCCTGATCCCTGATCAGCTTGCCCCAGGTCTCGCTCTCTTTGCCCAGAAAGGCGGCGAGTTCGGCGGGGGTGGAGCCGACGGATTCGGCGGCCAGCGCGTCGAGGCGCGATTTCACGCCGGGGTCAGTGAGCGCGATCTTGGTGTCCGCCGCCATGCGCGCCACCATCTCGGGCGGGGTCTTCTTCGGCGCGAAGAAGGCGAACCAGGAGGAGACGTCATAGCCCGGCACGGCGTCGGCCACCGGCGGCAATTCGGGCGCGAAGGGGGAGCGTTTGGCGGTGGTGATGGCCAGGCCGTTCAGCGTGCCGCCGCGCACCTGCGCAAGCGATGAGGTGATATTGTCAAACATCACATCCACGCGCCCGCCCATGATGTCCTGAATCGCGGGCGCGCTGCCGCGATAGGGCACATGGGTCATCTCCACGCCGGTCAGCTTCTTGAACAATTCGCCGGACAGATGAATGGAGGTGTCAACCCCAGAGGAGGCGTAAGTCAGCTTGCCCGGATTGGCTTTTCCATAAGCGATCAGCTCCGCCACGTTTTTCACCGGCAGATGCTTGCCCGCGATGAGCATGTTGGGAACCATGGCCACCAGCGACACCGGGGCGAAATCGGCAACGGGGTCATAGCCCAGCTTGGGATAGAGATAGGGATTGGTGGCGAGGCCCACGGAGACCAGCAGGAAGGTCTCCCCATTGGGCTCGGCCCGCGCCGCCGCCTCCGTGCCGATATTGCCGCCCGCGCCGCCCTTGTTGTCGACCACGATGCTGCAATTCCACATTTGCCCGAGCTTGTCGGCCATGATGCGGGCGATGATGTCCGTGGCGCCGCCCGCAGCGAAGGGCACGACGATCTTGATGTTGCGGCCCTGCGGCCAGGCGCCTTGCGCCCGCGCCAGGGCGGGCAAGGCGAGACTTGCGGCCAGACCTGCGGAGAAGCTGCGACGATCCATGGTGATGTCCCCCAAGCGATGGGGCGCATGCTAACTGCGGGGGGCCGCGCCGTCCATGGCGCTCACAAGATCTCCACCACCTCCACATCGCCGCTGTTCACCTCCACCACATCGCCCACCACCTTGTTCACGAGGGCGCGGGCCAGAGGCGAGACATGGGAAATCGTTTCATGGGAGGGATCGGCCTCGTCCTCGCCCACGATGCGCCAGCGCTGGCGTCGTCCATCCTCCCGCTCGATGAGCACCGTGCTGCCGAAGTGGACCTTGCCGCTGTCCTTGAGCGGGGGCACCAGTTCGGCGGAGGAGCGGCGGGCCATCCAGTAGCGCAGGTCACGCCCGATGCGCAGCAGGTTGAGCCGGTCCTCTTCATCACCGGTTTCGCCAATGGCCTGCTGGGCGGCGGAAAGCTCCCGCTCCAGCCGCGCCACTTCGCGCTCGATCTGGGCGAGCCCCTCGGGCGTCACCAGATTGCGATGGGGACTGATGGGGCGTTCGGGGATGTCCTCAAGGGTTTCGCCCTCGGGATCCCTCAGAAAAGCGATGCTCATGGCGGTCTCTTTGAAAATGGGGGCTCAGAGCGGGCGCAGGGTGCGGCGGGAGGGCTCCAGCAACCGCGCCGAGCGCATGCGGGCCGAGCGCTCGAGGCGGCTCGGCTCGCGCGGACGCTCCTCACCGGGCCAGCGCCGCTCGACGCTGGCGTCGGGCTGCGGGCGCAGGGCCGCCTCGCCCCATTTCCATTCTCGGGTGTCGCGCTTCTTCGGGCTTGTGGTCATGGCTCGGCCTCCTGCGTCAGAAGAACGCCGGAAGGTGAGCCGTAGTTCCCTGCCCTCAGCCGATCTCCACCACAACCCGGCCCCGAATCGCGCCCTCCAGAATGGAGCGGGCGCTGTCGAGCGCAGCCTCAAAGGGCACGGTCGTGGTGAGGCTCGCGAGCTTGTCCGCATCCAGATCGCTGGCGAGCCGCGCCCAGGCGGCCAGGCGGCGGGGTTTGGGGCACATGACGCTGTCGATCCCCAGCAAGGACACGCCGCGCAAAATGAAGGGCGCGACGCTGGCGGGCAGGTCCATGCCCTGGGCCAGACCGCAGGCAGCCACCGCCCCGCCATAGCTGGTCTGGGCCAGCACATTGGCGAGGGTGTGCGATCCCACGGAATCAACGCCCGCCGCCCAGCGCTCCTTGCCCAGCGGGCGACCGGGGGCGGACAGCTCGCTGCGGTCGATGACGTCAGCCGCGCCCAGCGCCTTCAACCAGTCCGCCTCCTGCGGGCGTCCCGTTGACGCGATGACCCGCCAGCCCGCCTTGGCGAGCAAGGCGATCGCGATGGAGCCCACGCCGCCCGCCGCGCCAGTCACGATGGCAGGGCCCATGGCGGGGGTAAGCCCATGCAGCTCCAGCGCCAGCACGCTCAGCATGGCCGTATAGCCCGCCGTGCCGATGGCCATGGCCTGCGCGCGGGTGAGGCCCTTGGGCAGCGGCACCAGCCAGTCGCCCTTGACCCGGGCCTTCTGCGCATAGCCGCCCAGATGGGTTTCGCCGAGGCCCCAGCCGTTCAGGATGACTTCGTCGCCGGGCTTCCAGGCGGAATTGGTGGAGGCTTCCACGACGCCTGCGAAATCAATGCCGGTGATCATGGGAAAGCGCCGCACGACCGGCGATTTGCCGGTGACGGCGAGGCCGTCCTTGTAATTGACCGTGGAATGGGTGACCCGCACGGTCACGTCGCCATCCATGAGATCTGCGTCGTCAAAATCCGCAAAGGCGGCTTGGTAGCCCGCCTCCGACTTGTCGATGCGAATGGCCTTGAAAGTTCCCATGACGATCCCCGCTTTGCTGCGCGGATCATCTCACGGTGCAGGGGCCTCCCGTCAAGCCGGGGCGATCCCCTCCTTACGGATAACAGGCTTCTCGACGATGGGCAGATTCACCAGCGCGGAGAAGACGCCAAAGAAGATCGAGAGCAGCCACATGGCGTGGTAGGAGCCCGTGGACTCCCGCAGCCAGCCCGCCAGCATCAGCGCGATGAAGCCGCCGACCTGATGGGAGAAGAAGGCGAAGCCATAGAGCATGGAGAAATAGCGCGTGCCGAACATGACGCCGATCAGCGAGGAGGTCGGCGGCACCGTGGAGAGCCAGAGCAGGCCCGTCAGGGCGCCAAAGAGATAGGTGGTGAAGGGCGTGGCGGGCAGCGCGATGAACAGCACCGTCACCAGCGCGCGCGAGAGGTAGATGCCCGACAGCACATAGCGCTTGGGGAACCGCCCCGACAGATAGCCTGACGAGATCGACCCCACGATGTTGCACAGGCCCACCAGCGCGAAGGCCCAATAGCCCACTTCCGGCGCGATTCCGGCCTCCACGATATACTTCTGGAAATGCACGGTGACGAAGGCCAGCTGGAATCCGCAGGTGAAGAAGCCGATCACCAGCAGGTTGTAGGACCGATGGCTGAAGGCCTCCTTCAGCGCCTCGCCGAAGGACTGCTGGCGCTGGCCGCTCGCCGTCAGGCCATTGTCCATGGGCGCGCTGGCGACCATGCGGGTCAGGGGGATGACGCAGAACATCATGATGCCGAAGGCGATGGTCGTGACCTGCCAGCCAAACCCGCCGACCATGCCGCCTGCGATGGGGGAGAACAGGAATTGCCCGAAGGAGCCTGCCGCCGTGCCAAGGCCGAAGGCGATGGTGCGCATGTTCTCGGGCACCAGCTTCATCAGGGCGCCAATGACCATGTTGAAGGAGCAGCCCGACAGGCCAAGCCCCATGATGACGCCAGCCGTGATGGTGAAACTGGTGGGCGTTGACGAATAGGCCATCAGAATGAGGCCCGCCCCGTACAGCAGGCAGCCGCCGGTCAGGACCCGCGCGGAGCCATATTTGTCTGCGAGCGCGCCAGCGAAGGGCTGCCCTGCGCCCCACAGGAGATATTGCACCGCCATGGCGTAGGAGAAGACGTCGCTGCCCCAGCCCCATTCCTGCAGCACCGGCAGTTGAAACACGCCAACGGCCGAGCGCGGCCCGAAGGTCAGCACGCCGATCAGGCACCCCACGAGAATGATGAGCTCGGGCGGCAACTTGCGGGCGAGCTGCACGGACTGTTTGGCGGAATCCTGAATCGACATGGCGCATCTCCTCCCGGCGGCAGGGCCGGAATCTTAGAGATCATCATAAACAGGCGTAAGCGCCTGCGCCAGCCTCACATGTTCGGATAATTTGGCCCGCCGCCGCCCTCGGGCGTCGTCCAGGTGATGTTCTGGGCGGGGTCCTTGATGTCGCAGGTCTTGCAGTGGACGCAGTTCTGCGCGTTGATAACGAAGCGCGGATCTTTCTTCGCGGCTTCGTCGTCATAGACCACCTCATAGACCCCCGCCGGGCAATAGAGCCGCGCGGGCTCGCCATAGAGCGGTAGGTTGTCGCGCACGGGCGCCGCCGGATCTTTAAGGCGCAGATGCACCGGCTGGTTTTCCTCGTGATTGGTGTTGGAGATGAACACCGAGGACAGCTTGTCGAAGGAGAGCACGCCATCGGGCTTGGGATAGACGATGGGCGTCACCTGCGAGAGGGGTTTCAGCGTCGCGTGATCGGGCTTGCCATGATGCAAGGTGCCGAAGAACGAGAAGCCGAAGAGCTGGTTGGTCCACATGTCGAGCCCGCCGAGCATGACGCCCGCAAATGTGCCGAATTTCGACCAGAGCGGCTTCACATTGCGCACCCGGACGAGATCCTTGCCGATGGCGCCCGCGCGCCAGCTTTCCTCGACCTTGATCAGCTCATCATTGGCGCGGCCCTCGGCGATGGCCTTGGCCGCCTCTTCGGCGGCGAGCATGCCTGAGAGGACCGCATTGTGGGAGCCCTTGATGCGCGGCACATTCACAAAGCCCGCCGCGCAGCCCAGCAGCACACCGCCGGGGAAGCTGAGCCTGGGCACGGACTGCCAGCCGCCTTCGGTGATGGCGCGCGCCCCATAGGAGAGCCGCTTGGCGCCCTCGAAGGTCGGGGCGATCATGGGGTGGGTCTTGAAGCGCTGGAACTCATCGAGGGGCGAGAGGGTGGGATTCTCGTAGTTGAGATGCACCACGAAGCCCACCACCGCCAGGCCATCCTCCAGATGATAGAGGAAGGACCCGCCCCCGGTGCGCTGGTCCAGCGGCCAGCCGAAGCTGTGCTGCACGAGGCCGGGCTGATGCTTGGCCGGATCAAGCTGCCAGAGCTCCTTCAGGCCGATGCCGTATTTCTGCGGGTCGCGCCCCTCGGCGAGCCCGAAGCGCTCGATCAGCGTCTTGGTGAGCGAGCCGCGCGCGCCCTCGCCGAAGAAGGTGTATTTGCCGCGCAACTCCATGCCGCGCGTGAAGGCGGGGGTGGGCTCGCCCTCCCGGTTCACGCCCATGTCGCCGGTGGCGACGCCGACCACTTCGCCAGCATCGCCATAGAGCACCTCGGCGGCGGCGAAGCCGGGGTAGATCTCGACGCCCAGGGCTTCCGCCCGGGTCGCCAGCCAGCGGCAGACATTGCCCAGGGAGCCCACGAAATTGCCGTGGTTATCCATGAGTTTGGGCATCATGATGTTGGGCAGGCGAAGCCCGCCCGCCGGGCCCAGCAGATAGAATCGGTCCTCCGTGACCTCCGTGGTCAGGGGGCGGTCGGGATCCTCCCGCCAGTCCGGCAGCAGGCTGTCGAGGCCAATGGGATCGATGACCGCGCCCGAAAGAATATGGGCGCCCACTTCCGAGCCCTTCTCCACCACGACCACGCTCAGATCGGGCGCCACCTGTTTCAGGCGGATGGCGGCGGCGAGGCCCGAGGGGCCAGCGCCCACGATGACCACATCGAAATCCATGCTCTCGCGGGGGGGCAGATCCTCAGGGGCGCCAGCCATTGCAGAATGCTCCAGTGACGTCGGGCTCGGGGCCCGGCGGGAAAAAGTCAGATTTCCCTCCTTAGCGTGACCTGCGCCCGCCACCAAGGGGGCTGGCGCCCTCGCGCTTTTCCGCCGCAGGCGCTACATTGGGCCCATGTCGCTCCATCAGGCTCCCTCGACCGATCTCGACCACGCCCAGCTCGCCGCCCTCCTGCGGTGGTATGTGGACATGGGCGTGGACATCGCCATCGCGGAAGAACCTCTGAACCGCTTCATGGAAGTCGCAAGACCCGCTGCGGTCGCCGCCCCGCAGCAGGCGCACGAGGAGACGCCAAGGCAGGCTCGCGCCCCCCAGACCTTCAGCGCCACCGCCAATTCCGGGCGCAGCGTGGACGCCGCCGCCGCCCTCTCCGTCGAAGCCGCGATCAAGGCGGCCCGCGAAAGCGCCGCCCGGGCTTCGAGCCTTGAGGAGCTACGCGCCGAGCTCATGGCCTTCGATGGCTGCATTCTCAAGCGCTCCGCCACCAACTTCGTCTTCGCCGATGGTGACCCCAAGTCGCGGATCATGTTCATCGGCGACGCCCCGGGCGACGAGGACGACCGGCAGGGCCTGCCCTTCACCGGGCCTCCGGGCCGTCTGCTGGAGCGGATGCTGAAATCCATCAAGCTGGACCGCAACAAGGTCTGGCTGACCAATCTCCTGCCCTGGCGGGTTCCGGGCAAGCGCCGGGCGACGCCTCAGGAAATCGCTGTCTGCCTGCCCTTCATCACGCGCCAGATCGAGCTGATCCAGCCCGCCATCCTCGTCTGTATGGGCGATGACGCCGCCCAGACGCTCATGCGCCTGAAGGGCAGCGTGATCCACAACAGGGGGGTCTGGCAGGAGCTTACCCCTGGGGACCAAGGTTTCTTCCGCGCCATCGCCATCCTGGCCCCCAGCTATGTCTTGCGCGCCTCGGGCGCCAAACGGACGGTCTGGCGGGACCTGATCGAGATTCGCAAAGCCTTCGACGCGCTCCTGTGACGGGCGCCCCTACCCTTGCGCGCAGGCTATGCCTACATATGGCTTCGGCAGGAGAGTGCTTGAATGAGATGGGAAGATTTCCGACAGTCTGAGAATGTCGAGGATCGTCGCGGCGACAGCGAGGGCGTTGGCGCGTCGGGCATGCCCTTTGGGGGCGGCGGGCTGGGCGTCGGCACGGTGATCGTGCTGGGGCTCATCGGCTATGTGCTGGGCATAGATCCGCGCCTGCTCATCAGCGGCGCCGAGATGGCGGGGGTTGGCCGCAGCCAGCCCCAATATGAGCAGCGCCAGCAGGTCCAGCCCCGGCAGCAAAGCACGCCGCCCACGGACCAGACCGGGCGCTTCGTGTCCGCCGTCCTCGCCCAGAACGAGGATATCTGGAGCGAAATCCTGCCCGCCCAGAAGAACATTCGCTTCAAGCCCGCCCCGCTGGTGCTGTTTTCCGGCGCGACCCGTTCTGGCTGCGGCGCGGCGCAATCGGCCATGGGGCCCTTCTATTGCCCCACCGACGGCAAGATGTATCTCGACACCTCCTTCTTCAACGACATGAAGACCAAGCTGGGGGGCGGCGGCGATTTCGCCTATGCCTATGTGATCGCCCATGAAATGGGCCACCACATCGAAAACCTCCTGGGCGTCCTGCCGCGCGTCCAGAGGGCCCAGCAGCAGGCCTCCTCCCAGGCGCAGGCCAACAACCTTTCCGTGCGCGTCGAGCTGATGGCCGATTGTCTGGCGGGCGTGTGGGCCGCCAACGCCGACCGCAAATGGCGGATCATCGAACAGGGCGACATCGAGAAGGCCATCGCCACCGCCAGCGCCATCGGCGACGACCGCCTGCAAAAGGCCTCGCGCGGCTACGCCGTGCCCGACAGCTTCACCCACGGCTCCTCCGCCCAGCGGGTCAACTGGTTCCAGAAGGGCCTGAAGACCGGCCAGGTGGACGCCTGCAACACCTTCGCCAACACCTCCGCCGCCAATAGCTCCGCAAAGTGACCCCATGCCCGGAATTGACGAGAGCCTTCCCTTCGTAGCCCTGAAGATCGCCGTGCTGACGGTCTCGGACACCCGCCAGTTCGAGGACGACAAATCCGGCTCCACCCTCGTGGACCGCCTGACCAAGGCCGGCCACAAACTGGCCGACCGCGCCATCGTCACCGACGATGTGGAGGCCATTCAGGCGCAGGTGCGGGCCTGGATCGGCGACCCCGATGTGGATGTGATCATCTCCACCGGCGGCACCGGCTTCACCGGGCGCGATGTGACCCCGGAGGCCATCGAGCCCCTGCTTGAGAAGCGGATGGACGGGTTTTCCACAGTTTTCCACAGGCTGAGCTACGACAAGATCGGCACATCCACGATCCAGTCCCGCGCCACAGGCGGGGTGGCGGGCGCCACCTATATCTTCGTGCTGCCGGGATCGCCGGGCGCCTGCAAGGACGCGTGGGACGGGATCCTCGCCCAGCAGCTCGACTATC
>CAMDOY010000042.1 GCA_945903655.1 Rhizobium sp. Q54
GCAAGTAAAACGGATGGGTTCCATCGAAGCCCCTGTCCGCCTTGACTTGAACAACCGACCGTGGCACCTGACCACGACAGCACGTATGGGCTGAAGTAAGCCAATTCGCGGAAGGCTTGACTAGGTAATGTCCCAAGACACGCTGATTGTCTTCTTGGAGCGGTCGACCACACCAAACCGATAACATCACGCATCAAACATTACGCATCAGGAGGCTCCATGAGAACCACTATCGGGATTTCGACACGATCACCGGTCTCGACAAGCTCATGGAGGGCGCCGTGCGGCAGAAGTTCCTCGCCGCGCCGCTGACGAAAGAGCAGCTCTCGACCCTGGTCCAGATCGTGAAATAAGTCTCAGCCAAACCCCGGCCAGGCGAGGTTCAGCGCGCCGAGATCCCCGATCTCCCGCGTCCCCGGCAGCAACCCGCGCGCATGGGCCTCGATGCGCCAGCCCGCCTCGGCTGGCGTCACCTTGAACAGGTGATAGGCCGCCCTGTGGCGCGGCGTGCCCGGCACAGCGGAGGCGGAGGCCACCCCCACCACGGGCGCGCGGCCCTCGGGCGTGGGCAGATGGGTGAGGGAGGCCCTGTGGTTGTGGCCGTGGACGATCAGCTCCGCGCCGTGGCGGGAGATGATCCGCTCGAAGGCGCCCACATCCGACAGGCCACGCCCGGCGCTCGCGCCCGTGCGGAAGGGCGGATGGTGAATCATCACCACGCGCATGAGGCCGCGCGCCTTCGTCTCGACGAGCATGTGCTTGAAGGCCCGGCGCTGGGGACTGCCCATCTTGCCCGAGGCGATGAAGAAGGGCGTTGGCACCCCTGACGAGAGGCCGATGAAGGCGATGTTTCCGCGCACGCGCAGATAGGGATAGGTGGTCTCGTGGCCGCCATCCCCGGAGGTCCAGGGGGCGAAAGTGCGCATCAGAAAGGGCATGGCGCTGCGCACATAGGCGTCGTGATTGCCCGGCACGAAGCTCACGTCCTGGGGATCGCCCAGGGTCCGCAGCCAGGCGGCGGCGAGCGGAAACTCGGCGGGCAGGCCGATGTTGAGCACATCCCCGGTCATCATGATGTGGTCGGGCTTGTGAGCGCGCATGTCCGCCACAAGCCGGGCCAGCACATCCATGTCGTGGATGCGGTCGCGGCGCTTCCAGTTGATATAGCCGGTCAGCCGTTTGCCGATGAGCTCGCGCGCGCGCGGCTCCGGCAGCGGTCCGATATGGGCGTCGGAAAGATGGGCGATGAGGAAGCTGGTCACGGGCGTTCTGTCGCCGGTCGGGGCTTTGGCGTCAAGGGTTGGCCGATCAACTTGCGGGCCCTAAGCCCCGCCGATCAGGATCCCCGCCGCCAGCACGATCACCCCGCCCAGCACGATCTGGAACACCGCCTGCAGGAAGGGCGTGTCCATGTAGCGGGCGCGGACCCAGGCGATGACCCAGAGTTCGATGAAGACGATGAGGCCCGCGATGCCCGTGGCGAGCCAGAAGGCGTTCTCCCAGGAATCGGGCACCAGATAGGGCAGGGTGTGGCCGATGCCGCCGATGGTGGTCATCAATCCGCAGATGCCGCCGCGCAGCCAGGGCGAGCCGCGTCCGGTCAGCGATCCGTCGTCCGAGAGCGCCTCGGCGAAGCCCATGCTGATCCCCGCGCCAATGGAGGCGGCCATGCCCACCAGAAAGGTCTCCCAATTGCTATGGGTGGCGAAGGCCGCGGCGAAGAGGGGGGCGAGGGTGGAGACCGATCCGTCCATGAGGCCCGCGAGGCCCGGCTGCACATATTGCAGCACGAACATGCGATGGCGGGTCTTGTCCTCCTCCTCCAGCGCCTGTTCGGTCAGCAGGGCCTGTTCGAGCTTGTGGGCGTGGGTCTTGTGGCCCTTCTCGACCTCCGCCAGATCGCCCAGCAGCTTGCGCACCTCGATGTCAGTGGTGCGCTCGGCGGCGCGTTCGTAGAAGCGGGCGGCCTGGAACTCCATGTTCTCCGCTTCCTTGCGGACGGTCTCCAGCGGCAGGTTGGAGGTCAGCCAGATCGGCCGGCGGCGCAGGAAGCCCTTCACATCCTCGCGGCGGATGGGGGGCAGGATCTTGCCAAAGCGGGTCTCGTAGATCTCCAGCAGCATGTGGCGATGGCTGGTCTCCTCCTCGGCCATCTCCTCGAAGACCTTGGCGGAGCTGGGATAGCGCTCGCGCAGATCCTCGGCGAAGGCCATGTAGATGCGTGCGTCCTCTTCCTCTGCGGAAATGGCGAGGGCCAGGATTTCGCGCGGGGTCAGTTCGGAAAAGGTTTTCACCGGAGGCTCCAAAGGATCTTAGAAAGGTTCTAATCTCCGGCTCTCCTGAGTCAACCGGCGCGCAGCCGCCGCGTCAAATGGCCCCAAAGAGACTGGGCAAGCGGGGCGGCGGGGACTAGGTTCCGACCCATGCTCGCCAACCTGCCGCGTCCGCTCCTGCGCCTCTTCCACCACGCCGCCCATCTCTGGTTCCGGCTCGCCCGGCCCCTCACCATGGGGGTGCGGGCCGTGGTGTTGGACGAGGGGGGGCGCGTCTTTCTCGTGCGGCACTCCTACCTCAAGGGCTGGCATCTGCCCGGCGGGGGCGTGGAGGTCGGGGAGACCGCGCTGGAGGCGCTGGCGCGGGAGTTGCGCGAGGAAGGCCATATCGAGCTGACCGGCGCCCCTGTCCTGCACGGGGTATATCTCAACACCTTCGTGACCCGGCGCGACCATGTGCTGGTCTATGTGGTGCGCGCCTTTCGCCAGACAGAGGCGCGGGGCGGGGACCGCGAAATTGTCGAGACCGGCTTTTTCCCTGTGGACAACCTGCCGGAGGCCACCGCCCGGGGCAGCCGTGAGCGGCTCGCCGAGGTTCTGGCCGGAGCGCCCGCTTCAGCCCTTTGGTGAGGCGCGAAAGGCGGCGTAGCGCCGGGCGATCTCGCCCGCGATGACGGAGGTGGCGTCGAGGGGCGGATTGTCCCAGCGCTCAAGGCCGCCCGCCCAGCGCCGCACATGGCCCGCCTGCGCCAGCTTCTCAATGAAGCCCGCGATCTTCGGATGGCCGCCGCTGGGCTCATAGACCTGCACGGGCACGCCCGCCACCAGAGCCTCCCCCACCATATTGACGCTGTCGCCGGTCACCACGATGGAGTCCGCCAGCGCGATGATGGCGGAATAGGGATTGTCGCCGGTCCCGTCCCAGATGAAGGCCGCTTTGCCCGCCAGCGCCTCCGCCAGAGCCTTGGTGAGGCCTGCGGGGGTGCGGCGCGAGGGCGTCACCATGACGCCGCAGTCGGAGGCGGCGAGATCGCTGGCGATGCGCACCAGCGCCGCCACATCCCTGTCCTCGAAGCGATGATGGGCGCTGTTCCCGCCGAGGACCATGGCGACGCGCGGATGGGGCAGGGCGGCGAGGCGCGGGTCAGGGTTGCGGCGCGCGGCCTCCAGCACATGGGGGCGCAGCGGGTGCGGGGAGGTGAGGGTCACCACCACATTCTCGCCCCGCAATTTATCGTGCTCTGGAACCCAGAGCATGTCCGCTGTCCCCGCGCCTGTGCGGGGGTCCTGCAGGAAGACCGTGAAGGTCCGCCCGCCCGAGGCGCGGCGCAGGTGGCGCAGATAGGGCACGGTCACGCGCCCGGCGGCGAAGACAATGTCGGGGAAGGGTGGCGCCAGCAGGCTGCCGGGCCTTTTGGCGGAATCGCGGGGGTCGATGGGGCCGAAGGGCGAGAGCGCGCCAAAGAGGCGTCGGGGCTCCACCTGCTTGAGCAGGGGATCCAACCCAAGCTCGCGCGCGATGCCGATGCAATGGACTTCATGGCCCACCTTGCCGGAGGCCAGCACCCAGGCGGAGGTTCCCGGCGGCAGGGCGCTTGGGGGGGTGGCTGGGGGCTTGGATGGGTGAGAAGTCATCTGTCGGCTGTAACGCCTGAAGGCGGTCAAGCCAAGGGGCGGGCGCCACAATGGCCGAACGCTCACTGGCCATATCGTTCAAGTGAATATTAAACATTTGTTTTTAAATATTAATTTTCTGTTCCCAGCTCTTGCCTAAAGCCTTGTTTAAGCGCCATCTGTGAACAGAAGACGGTTCTATTTGATCTCGTGTCCATCGCCGATCCGCCCGCCCCGCCAAGGGGCGCCACTCGCTTCCAGGGCCTTTGGGCCTGATCGACCCGATGGGGATCCGCATGGAAAAGACCGAAAAACGCAAGCGCGGCCTCGCCTGTCTCTCGCCGGAGCGGCGCAGCGAGATCGCCCGCATGGGCGGCAAATCCGTTCCCCCGGAAAAGCGCGCCTTCTCCCGCAGCGCCACCCTGGCGGCGGACGCCGGGCGCATTGGGGGCTCCTCCGTCGCCCCGGAGAACCGCATGTTCCATCAGGACAAGGATCTGGCGCGTCGCGCCGCGAGGGCCTCCGTGGCGGCGCGGGCCAAGAAGGCCGAATGAAACAAAACGGCCCGCGCGAGCGGGCCGGAATGATCGTTGATGGGCCGGACTGGTCGCTTCAGATGAAGGCGACCTTCAGCACTTCATAGCTCTTGCCGCCGCCGGGCGTGTTGACCTCGACGGCGTCGCCCACCTTCTTGCCGATGAGGGCGCGGGCGATGGGCGAGGTGATGGAGACCTTGCCGCTCTTCACATCCGCCTCGGCCTCGCCGACGATCTGGTAGGCCTTCTCCTCGTCCGTATCCTCATCGACGAGGGTGACGGTGGCGCCGAACTTCACGGTGGCGCCGGAAAGCTTGGTGACGTCGATCACCTCGGCGCGGGACAGCTTGTCCTCGAGCTCGGCGATGCGCCCCTCGTTCAGCGACTGCGACTCCTTCGCCGCATGATATTCCGCGTTCTCGGAGAGGTCGCCATGGGACCGCGCTTCCGAAATCGCCTGAATGATGCGGGGCCGCTCCTCTTGCTGGCGGCGCTTGAGCTCCGCCTCAAGAGCCGCATAGCCGGGCACGGTCATCGGGACTTTGTCCACCATCTTCGAATCTCTTTTCCATCTCGGGTTCGGCTTACGGGAGCTCCATCTCCCGAAATCGCGAAAACATTGACGCCCGCAGAAAGCTTTTCTGCGGACAGGTCTGATGAAGCCTGATCAGGCGAAGTAGTCTTGCAGCGCCCGCACCTCGAGATCGCCGCCCTTGTAGGCCTTGATCCCCTGCGCCGCCGCCACAGCCCCCGCTAGAGTGGTGTAGTAGGGCGCCTTATGCAAGAGGGCGGCGCGGCGAAGTGAGCGACTGTCCGCAAGGGCCTGCGCCCCCTCGGTCGTGTTGAAGACCAGCTGGATGCCGCCGTTCTTGATCATGTCCACCACATGGGGGCGACCTTCGGAGACCTTGTTGATCTTCTGGGCGGGAACGCCGTTCTTTTCCAGATAGCGGGCCGTGCCCCCGGTGGCGACGATCTTGAAGCCGAGGCCCGAGAGCATCCGCATGGCCTCCAGCACGCGCGGCTTGTCGGCCTCGCGCACGGAGACGAAGACCGTGCCGGAGGTCGGCACCTTCACCCCGCCGCCGAGCTGGCTCTTGGCGAAGGCCACCTCGAAGCTGCGGTCAAGGCCCATGACCTCGCCGGTAGAGCGCATTTCCGGCCCCAGGACCGTATCGACGCCGGGAAAGCGCGCGAAGGGGAAGACGGCTTCCTTGACGGCCACATGGCCCAGCTCTTCGGATTTCAGGCCGAAGCTCGCCAGTGTCTCCCCCGCCATGATGCGCGAGGCGATCTTGGCGATGGGCTTGCCGATGACCTTGGCCACGAAGGGCACCGTGCGCGAGGCGCGCGGGTTCACTTCCAGCACATAGATCTCGCCGTCCTTGAGGGCGTATTGCACATTCATCAACCCGCCCACATTGAGGGCCAGCGCCATCTTGCGCGTCTGCTCCTCAAGGGTGGCGAGGGTCTCCTTGCTGAGGGAGCGGGGTGGCAGGGAGCAGGCGGAATCGCCGGAGTGAATGCCGGCCTCCTCGATATGCTCCATGATGCCGGCGATGAAGACATCCTTGCCATCGCATAGGCAGTCCACGTCGATCTCGATGGCGTCCGCCAGATAGCGGTCGAAGAGCAAGGGATTCTTGCCGAGCACCGTGTTGATCTGGCCCGTCTTGTCGTTGGGGTAACGTGACTTCACCTCGGCGGGGATCAGGCTGGGCAGGGTGTCGAGCAGATAGTCCTGCAAGGCGCCCTCGTCGCGGATGATGGCCATGGCCCGGCCGCCCAGCACATAGGAGGGACGCACGACGAGCGGCAGGCCGAGTTCAGCCGCGATGATGCGGGCCTGCTCCACCGAATAGACGATGCCGTTCTTGGGCTGCTTGAGGCCCAGCTTGTCCAGCAGGCGCTTGAAGCGATCGCGGTCTTCGGCGAGGTCGATGGAGTCGACGGAGGTGCCGAGGATCGGAATGCCCGCTTCCTGCAGGGCGTTGGCGAGCTTCAGCGGGGTCTGGCCGCCAAACTGCACGATGACGCCGACAAGCTCGCCATTCTGCTTTTCCTTCGCGAGAATTTCGAGCACGTCCTCTTGCGTCAGCGGCTCGAAATAGAGGCGGTCCGAGGTGTCATAGTCGGTGGAGACCGTCTCGGGGTTGCAGTTGATCATGATCGTCTCGAACCCGGCGTCCGAGAGCGCGAAACAGGCGTGGCAGCAGCAATAGTCGAACTCGATGCCCTGGCCGATGCGGTTCGGCCCGCCGCCGAGAATGACGATCTTGCGATTGTTGGTGGGGCGCGACTCGCAGGCCGGGGCGCCAGCGAAGGGCGCCTCATAGGTCGAATACATATAGGCCGTGGGCGAGGCGAATTCGGCGGCGCAGGTATCGATGCGCTTGAACACCGGGCGCACGTCGAGCCTGTGGCGCAGGGCGCGCACCTCGCTTTCCAGCTGGCCCGTGAGCGAGGCGAGGCGCATGTCGGAGAAGCCCGCCGCTTTCAGCATGCGCAGGCTCGCCGCATTGCCGGGCAGGCCATGCTTGCGGACCTTGTCTTCGAGATCCACGATCTCCTTGAGGCGGGCGATGAACCAGGGGTCGATCTTGCAGGCTTCGAAGATCTCCTCGCTGCCCATGCCCATGCGCAGGGCCTGGCCGACGACCAGCAGACGGTCGGGAGTCTGCTTGCTGAGGCGGGCGCGCAGCACGTTCCAGTCATCGCCCATGCCGAGCCCCTCGATCTCGACCTCGTCGAGACCATTGAGGCCGGTCTCCAAAGAGCGCAGGGCCTTCTGGAGGGATTCGGCGAAGGTGCGGCCAATGGCCATGGATTCGCCCACGGACTTCATGGAGGTGCTGAGCAAGGGCTCGGCGCCGGGGAATTTCTCGAAGGCGAAACGCGGCACCTTCGTCACCACATAGTCGATGGTGGGCTCGAAGGAGGCTGGCGTGGCGCCACCCGTGATGTCGTTGTCGATCTCGTCGAGGGTGTAGCCGACCGCGAGTTTGGCGGCGACTCTCGCGATGGGAAAGCCCGTGGCCTTGGAGGCCAGCGCGGAGGAGCGCGACACGCGCGGGTTCATCTCGATGACGATCATGCGGCCGTTCTCGGGATTGACGGCGAACTGCACATTCGAGCCGCCGGTCTCCACGCCGATCTCGCGCAGCACCGCAAGGGATGCGTCGCGCATGATCTGATATTCCTTGTCGGTCAGCGTGAGGGCTGGCGCGACGGTGATGGAATCGCCGGTATGGACGCCCATCGGATCGATGTTCTCGATGGAGCAGACGATGATGCAATTGTCCGCCTTGTCGCGGACGACCTCCATCTCATACTCCTTCCAGCCCAGCACGCTTTCCTCGATGAGGACCTCGGTGGTGGGGGAGGCGTCGAGACCGTTCTGGACGATGTCGATATATTCCTCGCGGTCATAGGCGATGCCGCCGCCCGTGCCGCCCATGGTGAAGGAGGGGCGGATGATGGCGGGCAAGCCGATGGCGTCGATGGCCTCGAGCGCCTCCTGCAGGCCCTTGGAGACATAACGGCGCTTGCGCTCGGGCTCGTTGGAGGCCCAGTCGCGCTTGAAGGCGTCCAGCGCCTTTTCCCGCAGGGTCGCGTCCGCGTGCTCGCCGGTGACGCGCTCGATCTGGCGGTTGTATTCTTCCTTGTCCGCCTTCTTCACGTCGGAGGCGTTGGCGAGGCGGGATTGGGGGGTGTCGAGCCCGATCTTGGTCATGGCCTGGCGGAACAGCTCCCGGTCCTCGGCCTTGTCGATGGCGTGGGCGGTGGCGCCGATCATCTCCACATCATATTTTTCCAGCACGCCCAGCTGCTGGAGGGAGAGGGCGCAGTTGAGCGCCGTCTGGCCGCCCATGGTGGGCAGCAGGGCGAAGCCCTTGGAGCGGTCGCCGCGCTCCTTCTCGATGATCTTGGCCACGATCTCTGGCGTGATCGGCTCCACATAGGTGCGGTCGGCCATGTCCGGGTCGGTCATGATCGTCGCGGGATTGGAGTTCACGAGGACGATCCGGTAGCCCTCCTCGCGCAGGGCCTTGCAGGCCTGGGTGCCCGAATAGTCGAACTCGCAGGCCTGTCCGATGATGATCGGACCCGCGCCAATGATGAGGATGGTCGAAATGTCTGTGCGTTTGGGCATGATCACTCGTTCTGGAGCGCCGGGGTCCGGCGAGCCGGGGGGCCGGCGATGCTGGGCACACAAAAAAAGGCCGCGCTATCGGCCCTTCCGTGGGGCCTGAGCGCGTCCTTTGACGAAAACCCTGGTGGGCGTAAACCCTGATGGGGAATTCGAGCGGGAGGCGCCCCGGCCCGAAATGTCCCCGCTACCTAGACGAGAATCGATGCCTTGGGAAGCCCCGCCGCAGGTTGCCCCCAAGCCAGATCAGCCAAGCCCGCGCTAAATCGCGCCGTGACAAGAGCCGCGTCGGAGGCTAGACCAATCCCATGTCGCTGCCCCGTCAAATCTCGACCTTTTTCGGCGTCGGTCTCGTCTCCATCGTGGCGGACTATGGCGTCTTTGCGCTTTTGAGCGAGGTCTTCGCGGTCCATCCGGTCACGGCGGCGCTGGCGGGCTATCTGGTGGGTGGGCTGGTCAATTACTTACTCAACCGCGCCCATACTTTCACCACCGACCGTAGCCATGTGCAGGCGGGATTGCGCTTCGCCAGCGTGATGGCGGTGGGTTTTTCTCTGACGGGACTCTTCATGTGGGTTTTCACCCAGCAGATCGGGCTTCCCGGCATTGTCGCCAGGGTGATCACGACCGGCATCGTCTTCTGCTGGAATTTCGGCGCCCACAAGCTCTGGACCTTCGGGGAGCGGCGCCCCGAATAAGGATCATCGCGGCAGGCCCTTGATTTGCAAAAAAATAACATTTGATAACAATAATGAAATATACTCCCGTTTCAAGAAGGGATTCATGGAGGTCTAGGCATGGCGCACATCACCCCGATCCGGACGGACGCCGATCATAAGGCGGCCCTTGCGGGGATGGATGCGCTCATGGATGCACAGGCAGGTTCGCCCGAAATCGACGAACTTTCCGTCCTTGCCGATCTGGTGGAATCCTACGAGGCCAGGCGTTTTCCCATCGATCTGCCCACCCCGGTGGAGGCGATCCGCTTCCGCATGGAACAGGCCGGACTTGAACCGCGTGATCTCAAGCTCTACATCGGCAATCTCGGAAGGGTCGAGGAGGTGCTCTCGGGCAAGCGACCGCTGACTCTCGCCATGATCCGGGCGCTTCACAAGCATCTGGGCATTCCTGCCGAGGTTCTGATCGGCGACGCCACTTCACCGCGCACGCTTCATGAAGCGGAGGTCGGTTAGTCTGGTCGCGTCAGCCAAGGCGGACGATTTTGATTTCATCGTCGAATCCGAGGACGTGAGACGGCAGCGCCCCTAATCCTCCTCCTCTTCATCCTCCAGATCCTCATCGTCCGCCAAATCAATATGGTCGAGAGCGGCGGCGGGGATCAGGGCGGAGCAGAGGGCTTCGGCGGAGGCGCTGTGCCAGATGCAGCGCACCTCCCCCTTCTCCACCGCCACGACGGTCATCAGGGGGCCGCCCGACTTGAGCTGGACAACGCTGCCGGGTTCCAGGGTCATTCTGTTCTCTCCGATAGGGGGCGAGGCGCGCCCGGGTGAAGAATCACCCCGCAGATTACCATATGGGCGTCGCCTGGACAGGCGCCGGGATGGTCGGATCACAGGTCCGAGGGGGCCGTTTGGGGATAGAGGCCGGTCTGGCGCAGGGCCTCCCCCAGGGCCATGGCGGCGCAGACCGCCACATTCAGCGAGCGCATGCCCGGGCGGATGGGGATCAGGATGCGGGCGTCGGCGGCCTCGTGGACCTCCGGCGGGGCGCCTGCGGATTCCCGGCCCACCATCAGAATATCGTCGGGCGCGAAGGCGAAATCCGTGAAGGGCAGGGCGGCGGTGGTGGAGAGCAACACCAGCCTGCGCCCCGTGGGCGCCCGCCAGTCCTCGAAAGCGCGCCAGGAAACATGGCGGCTCACGTTCACTGCGTCCAGATAGTCCATGCCGGAGCGGCGGAAATGCCGATCGCTGACCGGAAAGCCCGCAGGCTCGATGATGGTGGCCTCCACCCCCAGGCAGGCGCAGAGCCGCAGCATGGTCCCGCAGTTCTGGGGGATATCGGGCTGGTAGAGGGCGAGAGCGAGGGGCATGGGCCGCCGTGTAGCATCGGCGCGCGCCAAGGTCGACTAAAGAGAGGCCCAAAGCCCCGCCATGACAGCGATTCAAGCTTGGCCGCCTATGGACAAGCGGGGCGAAGGGTGCGACATAGCGCCCGCTCATTTAACGTCCGCCGTCCCGGGCCGCGTCCAGCGCCTGTCGTCGGATTGCCGCACAAGCGGCGATGGGTCGCATTGCGGCGCGAGAGCGCTGCAAATAGGCACACTTGAGGCCGGTCTGTCCGGCGCAGACTAAAGCCCACCGCCTCCTCCGGCTCGCCGGATCTGGCGGACGAACCAGTGTTTGGGGGTCCATCGTGGCAAATGCATCGTCGGTAGAGCCGACTCGCAGAGATATGCTTTTCATCGCGACTGGCGCCGTTGGCGCGGTTGGCGTCGGCTCGGTCGCCTGGCCCTTCATCCACCAGATGAATCCGGACGCCTCGACCATCGCGGCGGGCGCCGCCATCGATGTCGATCTGTCCGCCATTCCGGAAGGCTCCAGCGTCACCGTGAAGTGGCGTGGCAAGCCGATCTTCGTGCGTCATCGCACCCCCAAGGAGATCAAGGAGGCGGGGGACGTCACCCTCGCCCAGTTGCCTGACCCCCAGGCGGACGCCCAGCGCGTCAAGAAGCCCGAGTGGCTCGTGGTCATCGGCGTCTGCACCCATCTGGGCTGCATCCCCCTGGGCAATCAGGGCGAATATGATGGTTGGTTCTGCCCCTGCCATGGTTCGGCCTATGACACCTCCGGGCGCATCCGCAAGGGTCCCGCGCCGAAGAACCTCGAGGTTCCCAATTACGCCTTCGCCTCCGACACCAAGCTGACCATCGGCTGACCGCTGCGAGCGGGGATCCGCCCCGCGCGCCACCACAGCCTTCCAGCTTTTTGCAAGAGATCAAAACATGAGCGGACCTTCCACTTACGTTCCCAAAAGCGCCGTCGGCCGCTGGTTCGAGAGCCGGCTGCCCATCATGGGGCTTATGCATTCCTCCTTCGTCGTCTATCCGACGCCCAGGAACCTGAATTACTGGTGGACCTTCGGCGGCATCCTCAGCGTCATGCTGATGGTGCAGATCCTCACGGGCATTGTGCTGGTCATGCACTACACGCCCCATGTGGATTATGCCTTCAGCTCCGTCGAGCTCATCATGCGCGACGTGAACTGGGGCTGGATGATCCGCTACATCCACGCCAACGGCGCCTCGATGTTCTTCGTCGCCGTCTATATCCACATGCTGCGCGGCCTCTACTACGGCTCGTACAAGGCGCCCCGCGAAGTGCTCTGGATTCTCGGCGTGATCATCTATCTCCTCATGATGGCCACCGGCTTCATGGGCTATGTGCTTCCCTGGGGCCAGATGAGCTTCTGGGGCGCGACGGTCATCACCAACCTCTTCTCGGCGATCCCGCTGGTTGGCGAATCCATCACCACCTGGCTCTGGGGCGGCTACTCCGTCGATAACCCGACCCTGAACCGCTTCTTCTCCCTCCACTATCTCCTGCCCTTCATGATCGCGGGCGTCGTCGTCCTGCATGTGTGGGCGCTGCATGTGGTCGGCCAGAACAATCCTGATGGGGTCGAGGTGAAGAACGTGGCGCGCGACACGCTGCCCTTCACCCCCTACGCCACCGTCAAGGATGGCTTCGCGATGATCTGCTTCATGCTGTTCTTCGCCTGGTGGGTCTTCTATGTGCCGAACTATCTCGGCCATGCTGACAACTACATCGAGGCGAACCCGCTCTCGACCCCCGCCCATATCGTGCCCGAATGGTATTACCTGCCCTTCTACGCGATCCTGCGCGCGGTGCCCTCCAAGCTCGGCGGCGTGGTGGCCATGTTCTCGGCCATCATCGTGCTCTGCTTCCTGCCCTGGCTCGACACCTCCAAGGTTCGCTCGGCCAAGTATCGCCCGGTCTACAAGGTCTTCTTCTGGCTCTTCGTGGCTTCGGCGATTGGCCTTGGCTATCTCGGCGCCATGCCGGCCGAGGGCGGCTATGTGCTGGCCTCGCGGCTCCTGTCGATCTACTACTTCGCCTTCTTCCTTGTCGTGATGCCGCTGCTCGGATTGTTCGAGACGCCGCGAGCGCTACCGGCCTCCATCGCCGATTCGGTGCTCAAGAACGCGCATAGCGCCAAAGCCTGACCGAGGGACTGATCATGATCCGTTTGAAGACACTCGGTCTCGCCGCCCTTCTGGCCGCCGTAGCCGCTCTGCCCGCGCTCGCCGCGTCGGGCCATGACACCAAGACGCCGGAGCGCCAGTCCTGGAGCTTCGCAGGTCCCTTCGGAACCTTCGACCGCGCCCAGTTGCAGCGTGGCTTCCGGGTTTACCGGGAGGTCTGCGCCAACTGCCATGGGGCGAAGCTGATGTCCTTTCGCAACCTGGCCCAGCCCGGCGGTCCGGAATTCTCCGAGGCGCAGGTCAAGGCGTTGGCGGCGGAATACAAGGTGCAGGACGGTCCCGGCGACGATGGCAAGATGTTCGAGCGCCCCGGTCGCCCGGCGGACCGCTTCCCCTCCAACTACGCCAACCCCGAAGCCGCCAAGGCGGTGCTCGGCGCGGTGCCGCCGGATATGTCGGTGCTGGCCAAGGGGCGCACCTACAGCCGCGGCTTCCCGCTGTTCCTGGTGGATCCCTTCATCCAGTATCAGGAGCATGGCGTCGACTATATCTACTCGTTGCTGGCCCTCGGCTATTCGGATGAGAAAGATCCGAACCATAACGACTACATGCCCGGCGGGCGCATCGCCATGGCCAATCCGCTCAGCGATGGGCAGGTGGAATATACGGACGGCACGCCCGAGACCGCCAAGCAATACGCCAAGGATGTGACGGCCTATCTGATGTGGATGGCCGAGCCGAAGCTCGAAGAGCGCAAGAAGACCGGCTTCAAGGTCATGGCCTTCCTGCTTCTCTTCGCGGGTCTGCTCTATTTCACCAAGAAGCGCATCTGGGCCAGCGCCCACGCCTAAGATCAGGTTTTCTCAGGGGCGTCAGCCACGAAGTCAGAGGGTCCCGCTAGGGGCCCTTTTTCGTTGGCGCGAGGGAGCTGGCCCCGTCCCAACAATCAGACGGAAATCTCGAAGCGGGAGAGGGGCCCCAGACCCCGGGGGCGCGGCAGGTTCATATAGTCCTGCACGGCCATGGAGAGCCGGGTTCCGGACATGCCGGTCTGGCGGCTGGGGGCGGCCTGGCTCGCCACCGGCGGGGGAAGGTCGGGAAACATTTTGGGGCGCCCCGCCATTTCGCAGAGCCGGTTGAGCAGGCTCCGGGTTTCGTCAAGGCGCATCTCTTCCCTGGCGAGCTGTTCTTTCAGGGCTTCTATGGCGGTCTCAAAAGCATCCGTCATGGATGGACCCCTCTGTTTTAATGCGTAAAGGATACAATTGTATTTATAAAAAGTCAATATTCAAACATTTAATGAAACAAAGAACAATCTTTATTTTCATGGGCTTGTCGGATCAGAGGTCATCCCCTCCTGAAAAATCAACATATCTTTCTGATTCCATTCAACAATCGTGCCCATAGCGCGGTCTCTCGCAAGGCTTCACAGACGCCGCGCAACGGCGCTTCGCAGCAATCTCCAGCTTTACAAATGGCTTAGGCGCCGGACTTTCCGGCCGCCACCTCGCGCCCTGCGGAGCCGCCAGGGGGCCATAGCCGCCCTGGCCGCCGCGCTGGCGTCAGACGTCCTCGCGTTTGAAATCGAGGTTGGGGCCGCCCTTCTGGCTCTTGAGATAGGCGCCCACATCCCCGAGGGGATCCATGGCGCGGCGCAGGCGCTGGCCCACCAGCTGATCCAGCTGGATCGCCTGGGAGAGGGTGAGGTCCCGGCCCATCTGGGCGGTGATCTTGTGGTGCTCCAGCGGCGCCAGATGGCGCGAGCCGATTTCGCGCGCGATCTTGGTGGTATGGGACTCGAGCTCCGCTGCGGGTACGGTCATGGAGATGATGCCGAGCTGGTCGGCCTCGATCCCTGAGAGGTTGCGGCCCACCAGGGCGATATAGGAGAGCTTCTTGATCGGCACGCCCCCATGCAGCAGCGTGGAGGTGACGAGCTGGCCGAAGCTGCCGCGCAGGATTTCCGGCATGCCCAGCTGGGCGTCTTCGGCGGCGAAGACGAGGTCGTGGCAATTCATGATGCCCAAGGCGCCGCCGAGGCAATAGCCATGAACCTGGGCGATCATGATGCGCGGGAAGCCGCGCAGGGTCTCCGCCAGATGAATCGTGGGCGTCGGGCGATCCCAATCGAGCAACGGCCCGTCGCTGACGCCCTTGAGGAAGTTCAGGTCGAGGCCCGAGGAGAAGCAGGGGCCCGCGCCCCTTGTGATGACCGCCTTCAGCTCCTTGTCGGCCCGGATGATCTCCAGCGACTGCATGAAGGCCTCGCACATGGCCTCGTTCCAGCAGTTGCGCTTGTCCGGCCGGTTGAGGGTGATGCGTGCGACGCCCGCGTCCTCCAGCCTGTCGAGAATGAGTTCAGGCCAGGTCCTGATATTGATCCAGCGGTCTGCTGCGCCCTCGGTCATGCGTTCCTCCCAGTTGTTTCGCTCATCAAACGACGAGACCCGCTTGCTCGTCAATGGCAAGCGTGGGAAAACCCTACACCGCCCCTTGGGGCCTCACCTTTCAAGATGGATCAAACCAATGAGCCAGTTCAAGATTTGCGCGCTCTCGGGCAGCCTGCGCAAGAATTCCTTCAACACCGCCGCGCTGCGCGCCGCCCAGGAGCTCGCGCCCGCAGGCGTGACCATCGAGATCGCCGATCTCTCGGACATTCCCTTCTATGACGAGGATCTGCGTCACGAGGGGTCCTTCCCCGATTCCGTGAAACGCCTGCGCGCCCAGATCGCAGCGGCTGACGGCATCCTCTTCGCCACCCCCGAATATAATTATTCGGTGAGCGGCGTCCTCAAGAACGCTATCGACTGGTGCTCGCGCGCCCCCGCCCAGCCCTTCGATGGCAAGGCCTACGCCATTCTGGGCGCGGCGACGGGCATTCTCGGCACCTCGCGCGGCCAGTGGCACTTGCGCCAGATCATGGTGGGCTGCAACGCCTATGGCGTGAATAATCCGCAGGTCTATATCGGCGGCGCTGGCCAGAAGTTCGACGCGGAAGGCCGCTTCACCGATGAGCCCGGCCGCGTGCTGATCGGCCAGTTGCTGGAAGCCCTCGTGAAGCTGGGCACGAAGCTAAAGGCGTAACCGCCGGTTCGGTTGCCCGCCAGCGGGCGGCGCTCTATGGTGCGGCGCAGTGGGATCTCAGTCCCGCCGCGCCGCCCAGCATCACGTTGAGTCAGGCGCTTGAAGAGGTCAGCCGATGACAAGCCTATCCATTGACGACGCCGGGATGATCGCGGACGCTTTTTGCGCCTCCGTGGCCAAGCGCAAGAGCTTCGCCGAGCCCTATCCCTGGCATCTCGTGGACGACATTTTTCCCGCGCAGGTGACCCATG
>CAMDOY010000043.1 GCA_945903655.1 Rhizobium sp. Q54
CCAAGGAGCATGTGGACATCGAGCGCGACGCGCTGGCCCTGATCGCCCGCGCCGCCGAGGGCTCGGTGCGCGACGCCCTCTCGATTCTCGATCAGGCCATCGCCCATGGATCGGGCGGCGGCGCCATCACGGCGCTGGGCCTGCGCGACATGCTGGGCGTGGCCGACCGCGCCCGCATCATCGACCTCTTCGAGGCCGTGATGAAGGGCGACGCGGCGGGCGCGCTGGGCATTCTGAAAGAGCAATATGACATGGGCGCAGACCCTGCCCATGTGCTCACGGGCCTCGCCGAATTCGTGCATTTCGTCACCAAGCTGAAGCTGGTCCCCAGCGACAGGCCGGACTCCTCGGTCAGCCCCGAGGAGGCGAGCCGCGGCGGCGCCTTTGCGGCGGCGCTCTCCATGCCCGTGCTGACCCGCGCCTGGCAATTGCTGACCAAGGGCCTGCAGGATATGCGCGATGCGCCCCGCCCGCTGGCCGCCGCCGACATGGTGCTGGTGCGTCTCGCCTATGCGGCGGATATGCCCACCCCCGACGATGTCCTGCGCAAACTGGCCAGCGCCCCCCAGGGCGGCGGCGATGGTCGCGCGTCGGTGCGTCAGGGATCCCCCTCCGGCGGGGGCGGCGCTTCGGCCATGGCGGCGCCTCGGACCATGAGCGTCGCCGCCAGCACGCCCCTGCCCCAGCAAAGGCCCACCGCGCAGGCGCAGCCCGAGACCCAGCCCCAGGCACGCGTCGAGATTCCCCGCTTCGAGGATCTGGTGACGCTGGCGCAGGTCAACCGTGACATCCAGCTCAAGATCGCGCTGGAGCAGGACGTGCGCCTCGTGCGCTTCGAACGTGGCTCCATCGAATTTTCGCTCACCCCCGGCGCCTCGCCCCAGCTGGCGCAAACCCTCATGCGCCGCCTGCAGGAATGGACGGGCATCCGCTGGATGGTCGCCGTCTCCCGCGAAGAGGGCGCGCCGACCCTGAAGGATCAGGCGGACGCGCGCGCCGAGGAAAAAATGACCGGCGTGCGCGCCATTCCCCTCGTGCGCAAGGTGCTGGAGGCCTTCCCCGGCGCGCAGATCATGGCGATCCGCGCCCCCGAGGTGGAGCCCGAACCCGTCACCGCCGCCATTGCGCCTGAAACAGCCGATGGCGGCGACGAGGTCGGCTATGCCGACCAGATCTATACCGAAGACGATTTGTGAGGCGCGGACTCCAATGAAAGACATCATGGGATTGATGAAGCAGGCGCAGGCCATGCAGGCGCGCATGCAGGACATGCAGGCGGAACTGGACAACATCGAGGTTGTCGGTCAGTCCGGCGGGGGCCTCGTGCAGGTGACGCTCACCGCCAAGGGCGCCATGCGCGGCGTGACCATCGACGCCTCGCTGCTGCGGGCGGACGAGAAGGAGATCGTGGAAGATCTCGTCGTGACCGCCCATGAGGACGCCCGCAAGAAGGGCGAGCGCCTCGTGGAAGAAAAGATGAAATCCGTGACCGCTGGCTTGCCCCTGCCCCCTGGCATGAAACTGCCCTTCTGATGGCTGAACGGGTTGCGGGTCCAGAGATCGAGCGGCTGATCCAGCTGCTGGCGAAATTGCCGGGTCTGGGGCCGCGTTCGGCGCGCAGGGCCGCGCTGCATCTCATCCGCAAGCGCGAGGAATTGCTGGGGCCGCTGGCCAACGCCATGCAGGTGGCCAAGGATCGCATCCTCACCTGCACAGCCTGCGGCAATGTGGACACGCGCGATCCCTGCACCGTCTGCGCCGATCCGCGCCGCGACCCCGCCATGCTCGTGGTGGTGGAGACGGTGGCCGATCTTTGGGCGCTGGAGCGGGCGGCGGCCCTGCGCGCGCGCTACCATGTGCTCGGCGGCACGCTCTCGCCGCTGGATGGCGTGGGCCCCAAGGACATCAACCTCGATTCGCTGGTGAGCCGGGTGAGCGAGGGCGAGATTCGCGAGATCATCCTGGCGGTGAACGCCACCGTGGACGGGCAGACCACCGCCCATTACATCACCGACATTCTCTCCCATCTGAATGTGAAGATCACCCGCCTCGCCCATGGGGTGCCCGTGGGCGGCGAACTTGATTATCTCGACGAGGGCACGCTTTCAGCGGCCATTCGTCAGCGCACGGATTTTTGACGCTGGAACATTCGCGCCGTCTGGCGCTTCCCGCAAAGGCTTAAACGGGAGGATATCATGACGAAACCGCTTACCATCACAATCCCCCATTCGCTGGGCGCAGCGGAAGCAAAGCGGCGCATTTTCGAGGGAATTGAGCATTTGCGTCAGCAATACGCCGCGCAAATCACGCGTGCGGACGTGGTCTGGCAGGGGGACCGGGCGGAATTGAAGGTGGCCGCACTGGGTCAGACGACCCATGCGCGCGTCGATGTGGGCGAAGACGTGCTGCGGATCGAGATCGATCTGCCCTGGCTTCTGCAAAAGCTTGCGCGTCCGCTGGAGACGTTTCTGTCTCGCGCTGGCGCGGAAACGCTCAAGATCGGGAAAAGCTGACCGTCAGCCTCTGCGGCCGATCAGCTTTTCGATCCCCATGCAGATACCAGCCGCCATGAGCGTCCAGACCATGAGGGGGATGATGTGCTTGGGTTCGAAGATCACGCCCACGGCGAAGCCCGAGGCGATGACGCCGAGCATGATGTGCCATCCAGAAAGCTGCGGCATTGGCGTTCCCCTAAAAAAAATTATCGTAAAATCATATATTTATAAATTGACCTTGGCAAGGACGTTAAATGCGGCCGCGCTCAGCCCCGCCCGTCCCGGCAACGATCCGAGCAGTAGCGCACCTCGTCCCAGACCTTCGCCCATTTCTTGCGCCAGACGAAGGGACGCGCGCAGACCACACAAAGTTTGCTGGGCAGGTCGCTCTTCTTGCGCATCTTAGCCAAGGCTGAAACCCCTATTGCATGAACCGCACCGCGCGCGCTTTCGTAAGCAGCAAGTCGCCTTCGAGATACGCGCGCCCGCCCCTGAATGGATCAATGATGAAAAGCCTGCGTCTGGTGCTCGGCGATCAACTTACGCGCTCCCTGAGCGCGCTTGATGGAATGGATCCCGCGCAAGACGTGGTCTTCATGGCGGAGGTGGCGCAAGAGACGACCTATGTTCCGCATCATAAACAGAAGATCGTCCTGATTCTCTCGGCCATGCGCCATTTCGCGGAAGAACTCATCAGCGAAGGCCTGCGCGTGCATTATGTGCGGCTGGACGATCCCGCCAATACGGGCTCCTTCACCGGCGAACTCGCCCGCGCCATCGCCTTGCATCAACCTGACAGGCTCATCGCCACGGAGCCCGGGGAATGGCGGGTGGCGCAGATGATGGGCGAATGGTCCGCGCAATTCAGCCTTCCTCTGGACATTCGCGAAGACGACCGCTTCTTCTGTTCGCGCGGTCGTTTCGCGCGCTGGGCTGACGAGCGCAAATCCTATCGCATGGAGTTCTTCTATCGGGAGATGCGCCGCGAGACCGGGCTCTTGATGCAGGGCGACAAGCCCGAGGGCGGCGAGTGGAATTTCGACAAGGAGAACCGCAAGGCCCTGCCCGCACGCCTTGCGCCGCCCAAGCGCCAGCGCTTCGAGCCAGACGCTATGACGCGCGAAGTCATGGCGCTTGTGGGCGAGCGCTTCGCCGACCATTTCGGCGATCTCGCACCCTTCGGCTGGGCGGTGACGCGGGCGGAGGCGCTGGAGGCTCTGGACCATTTCATCAGCGCCTGCCTGCCGCTTTATGGCGATTATCAGGACGCCATCAAGGTGGGAGAGCCCTTTCTCTATCACTCCATCATCTCGCCCTATCTCAACTGCGGGCTGCTCACCGCGCGCGAAGTCTGCATGGCCGCCGAACGCGCCTTTCGCGCAGGCCAGGCGCCGCTCAGTGCGGTGGAGGGGTTCATCCGGCAGATTCTGGGTTGGCGCGAATATGTGCGGGGCATCTATTGGCGGCATATGCCTGATTATGAGGATACGAATGCGCTTGAGGCCCATCGCCCCCTGCCGGATTTTTTCTGGACCGGCGAAACGCGCATGAACTGCATTGCGCAGGTGGTGGGCGAGACGCGCCAGAACGCCTATGCCCATCACATCCAGCGACTGATGATCACGGGCAATTTCGCTTTGCTGGCGGGGCTTGAGCCGCGCGCGGTGGAGGCATGGTATCTCGCCGTCTATATCGACGCCTTCGATTGGGTGGAGCTGCCCAACACCCATGGCATGGTGCTTTTCGCCGATGGGGGCCTGCTGGCCTCCAAGCCCTATGCGGCCTCAGGCGCCTATATCAACCGCATGTCCGATTATTGCGGTGGCTGCGCCTATGACGTGAAGGAAAAGAGCGGCGCGAAGGCCTGTCCCTTCAATATCCTCTACTGGCATTTTCTCATCGAGAACCACGCGCGCCTCGCAGGCAATCCCCGCATGGCCATGCCCTATCGCACCCTCGAGAAAATGAGCGCGGAGCGGCGCGCCGAGATCACGCGCGAGGCGCTGGCTTTTCTGGAGGGTGGGGACAATCCGCAAAAGGTCGGTCAGTTCGCGCTCGACCTGTGATGCGTCACCAGGGGATCGTGACGCCCAAATGATCGAAGAATCCGCCGGACTGATCTTCGTTTAGAGCGTCTATGACGCCAAGCAATCGAGCCGCTGACGTCTGCGGCGTCTGCACCTCTAACCCATCCTTGCTGAAGGGTGAGGACAGCGCCGTGCGCACCGTGCCTGGATGCAAAGCCACGCATAAAGCAGCGGGTCGGCGGCGCTTCAATTCGATGGCCGCAGTGCGCACCAACTGGTTCAGCGCAGCCTTCGACGCACGATAGCCGTACCAGCCGCCCAGCTGATTGTCGCCAATGCTGCCCACCCGCGCCGAAAGCGTGGCGAAGACAGCCTTGCCCTGGGGCGCAAGCGCAGGCAGCGCATGTTTCATCAAAAGGGCGGGACCAATGGCGTTGAGCGCGAAGGCGCGGGCGAGCTTGTCCGCATCAAGGTCGCGCCATGTCTTTTCGGGGCCTTGCAGATCGTCATGCAGAAAACCCGTGGCGTCGATGACGAGGCGCAGCTCGCCAAGCGCCGCGACGGTGGCGACCGCATGCGCGATGCTCGCTTCGTCCGTGAGATCGAAAGAAGGCGTACTGAGTCGGCTCAAGGCCACAACCTCAGCAAAACATCCACTGGCGCGCAGATGCTCAACGAGAGCCGCCCCAACGCCGCCGCTGGCGCCAAAGACCACGGCGACGCCGCCTTGTGGGACAGAAGACATATGCACCGGCGCAAGCTCGTTCATGACTTCAGTTTTCCGAAGGCTTTCGACAGATAGGGGCGAATGGGCAGAAACAGGCGATAGCCCACTTCCAGCAGGGGCGTCACGCCCGGCAGACTCGCGAGCCGTGCGGCCCAGCGCCAGCGGGGCAGGGTCTTCCAGATCTCGACGAAGCCCTGCGCGCCCGAGGCGATGCGCCCATCGCTCAGACGCACATGGAACCGCGCCAGGGCCTCCTCGCGGGTGAGCCCTTCGGGTAGATCGCTGGTCTGCGTGGAGGCGTCGAGAAAGCAGATGGCGCCTGCGCCCTCCTGCGCGCTGTAATGGCCGATCTCGGCCCGGCAGAGCGGGCAGGCGCCATCGTAATAGACGGTCAGGGCGGGTTCAGGCTGCGCCATGATCGCCCCATGTCTCCAGAACCGCCCGCGCCATGGCCTCGCCGCTGTCGAAGGCGGCCTCCACGCGCGGGCCAAGGCAATAATCGCCGCAGGCGCCGACGCCCGCCTGCGCGTCCCACAGGCAAGGAACGCCCAAAGCCTGCTCCACCAGCGCAAAGCGCCAGCGATGGGCGGTGGCGAAAATGGGGGCCGACTGGGCGCCGATCAGTTCCAGCGCGAAAGGCGCGAGCTTTTCAAGGATGGTCTCGGGCGTCTCATCGAGATGAGTCCGCGACCAATCGGGCGAGGCGTGAACCACGAAGGTCTCCTGCCCCTCGGGACGGCCCGGCTTGGAGGAATTGCGGGCGATCCAGGCGATGGGACCGTCCTCACGGCGCAGGCTCTCGCCCTGAAAGGCGACGGCGCCATCGAAGGCCAGCATCAGCGCCAGACAGGGCGCATAGCGCACGGATGCGAGTTCGGGGAAAGACACGCCGCCGGACTCGATCAGCGGCGTCGTCTGCGGCGCTGGCGTGGCGACAATGACCGTCGCGAAGCCCTCATAGGTCTCCTCGCCCGCATGGACGCTCCAGCCCTGGGCATGGCGCGAAAGGCTTTTCACCTCGAAGCCCATGACCGTCTCCAGGCCCGCCGCCATGGCGCGAGCCGGGGCGGTCATGCCGGGCGCGCCGACGATGGCCTCGTCATACCAGGAGGCCGCATGGCCAGCGGCGCTCCAGTCAGCGGCCAGCGCGCGAAAACGCGGGCCGCGCGCGGTGAAATATTGCGCGCCATGATCGAAGGAAAAGTCGCCGGTGCGACGGGTCGCCATACGCCCGCCAAGGCCCCGGCTCTTGTCGAAGACGGTGCAGGAGGCGCCAGCCTCGCGCAGCAGGCGCGCCGCCGCCAGCCCCGCCATGCCCGCCCCAATGATCGCCACCCGCTTCGTCATCCGCTCACCCCTGTCGCTGTTTGTCATACGGCGCGGGGGCTGGGGCGGATGTAATGCGATGAGATCAGTCGATCTTCACCTTGGCGTCGCGCACCACCTTGCCCCAACGCTCGACTTCCGCAGAGACGAAGGTGGAGAAAGGCGCGCCATAGAGATTGGGGATATCAGATCCGTTCCGCTTCCAGGCGTCCATGACAGCGGGGCTGGCGAGCGCGGTCTGCAGTTCCTTGGTCATGCGCGCCACAATGGCTTCAGGCGTGCCCTTGGGCGCCCACATGGCGTACCAGGTGGCGACTTCGAAATTGGCGACGCCAGCCTCGCCCGCGGTCAACACATTCGGGAAAGCGGCGGCGCGCTTGGGCGAGGCGACCGCAAGGGCGCGCAGGGCGCCGCCGTCGATCTGCGCCGCTGACGAACCCAGGCCATCGAACATCAGGTCGATATGTCCGGCCACGAGATCCTGCAGGGCGGGACCTGCGCCGCGATAGGGGACGTGGGAGAGCGTGGTTCCCGTGATGATCTGGAACAATTCGCCCGCCAGATGATGGGTCGTGCCATTGCCCGCAGACCCATAATTCAGCTTGCCCGGATTGGCCTTGGCGAAGGCGATGAGTTCCCCGACGCTCTTGGCGGCGACCTTGCCGGGATGGACGACGATGACCTGCGGCGGTTGGGCGACCAGGCCAATGGGCGCGAAATCCGTTTCGATATTGTAGTCGAGCTTGGGATAGAGCGCGGGGGCGATGGCGTGATGGGCCGCGCCGATGAAGAAGGTGTAGCCGTCCGGCGCCGCCTTGGCGGCCACCGAGGCGCCCACGGTGCCGCCTGCGCCCGCGCGGTTGTCGAGAACGATCCGGGTGTTGAGCTGGGTGTCCAGCTGGGCGGCGAGCGGCCGGGCGAAAGCATCGGTGCCGCCGCCTGCGGCGAAGGGGATGACGAAGGTGATCGGCTTGTTGGGCCAGGCCGTCTGCGCCTGCGCCTCAATTGCGAAACTTGCACAGGCTGCGATGGCTGCGCATGCGAGACCACGAATAATCTTCATGTGATTGTCCTCCCATGCTCTCTTGTGAGAGCTTGAGACAAGTCTATCACATTTATGTCGCACGCTCCACTTGCTCGCGAGCGTTTTCGCGTCTGGAGGTCAGGACGCGCGAACTCAAGACGATCGTGCGGCGGCGTAGCGGGCGAACCCATCGGCCCGCAATTGGCAGGCCGGACAATGACCGCAGCCATGACCCCAGGCATGCAGAGCTCCCCGCTCGCCGAGATAACAGGTATGGGTCTCTTGCTGGATGAGATCGACCAGCGCCGTCCCGCCCAGCTCCTCAGCGAGCCGCCAGGTCTGCGCCTTGTCGATCCACATGAGCGGGGTTTCCAGCACGAAGCGCTGGTTCATGCCAAGATTGAGCGCCACCTGCATGGCCTTCATCGTATCGTCCCGGCAATCGGGATAGCCGGAGAAATCGGTCTCGCACATGCCGCCCACGATATGCCGCAATCCCCGCCGATAGGCGAGCGCCGCCGCGAAGGTGAGAAAGATGAGGTTGCGGCCGGGCACGAAGGTGTTGGGCATGCCATCCTCCGCCATTTCGATGGCCATGTCCTGCGTGAGCGCGCTTTGCGCAACCTGAGCAATGGCGCCCACTTCGATGGTGTGATCCTCACCCAGCCGCGCGCGCCATGCGGGCTTCATGGCGGCGAGGGCGCGGCGCAGGGTCGCCCGGCAATCCAGCTCGACGCGATGGCGCTGGCCATAGTCGAAGCCCAGGGTCTCCACATGATCGAACCGGTCGAGCGCCCAGGCCAGGCAGGTGGTGGAGTCCTGCCCACCGGAGAAGAGGACGAGCGCGCGTGACGACATGGTTCAAACTCCTGCAATGGTCCGGCCTTGACCAGAAAGCGCTAACCGCCAGCGCGAACCCCATAACATAAAGCGCAATATAGGTCCCGACTTGCGCTTGGCGCCCCCGTGAGTCATTCATGCGGCCATCAGGCGAGATGGTTCGGATCGGCATGTGCGAAGACAGGCCGTCCGCGAGGAGACAGGCACATGCATACAGTCATCGACAGCCCTGCCGATTGGCGCGGTCCGGATGTGGCCAAACGCACCGACTGGATCCACGAATTCACGCGCGAAGAAATCGCCGAAATCGAATCAGCCACGCGCCATGCGCTGGCCAGCGGCAAGACGCTGGAGACCCTGACCAAGGACGACTTCCCCCTGCCGCTCGTTGCGCAGCGTCTCGCCCTTGCCCGCACCTACCTTGAGGAGGGTCTGGGCATCTATCAGTTTCGCGGCATCAATGTGGATGGTTACGACAAGGCCACTTTGCGGCTGATGTATTGGGGTATCGGCAAGCACATGGGCACGGCGGTGTCCCAGAGCAAGGACGGCGATCTCCTCGGCGACGTGCGCGATGTCGGCGTTGACGTGAACAGCCCGCAGGGGCGCGGCTACAAATCCAATCAGCGCCTCACCTTCCACACCGACACCTGCGATGTGGTGGGCCTCATGGTCCTGCGCGTCGCCAAGGCGGGCGGCCTCAGCCTGCTGGCGAGTTCGCACGCCATTCACAATCATCTGGCGCGCACGCGGCCGGATCTGCTGGAGGTGCTGCACCAGCCCTTCACCTGGAGCTGGCAGACGCAGGAGCCCATCGGCGGGACGCCCCATTACCAGCAGCCGCTCTTCTCGATGAAGGACGGCAAGCTGTCCTGCCGCTATGTGCGCGTGCATATCAAGTCCGGCCAACGCTTCCCCGAAGTTCCGCGCCTGACGCCCATCCAGATCGAGGCGCTGGACGCTTTCGACGAATTGGCCTGGAGCGAGGACTTCCACTTCACCTTCATGTTCAAGCCGGGCGATCTGCAATTCGTCAACAACCACGTTGCGCTGCATTCGCGCACCGCCTTCGAGGACCACGAGGAGGCCGACCGCAAGCGACATCTGCTGCGCATGTGGCTCTCCGTGCCCAACAGCCGCCCGCTTTCGGATGCGCTCTCCACCATCTATCAGCACCGCAAGGGCGGCGAGGTGCGCGGCGGATTCCCCTCGCGCACGGGCAAATATATCTACGAGTCTACCGGCGCGCTGTCCGATTGAGCGCCCCCATGCTGCGCATCGCGATCCTCGACGATTATCAGTCCGTCGCCCGCGCCATGGCCGATTGGTCGCGCCTTGGGCCGGATGTGGAGATCGTCAGTTTCAACCGTCACCTCAGCGAGGCGGAGGCGGCTGATCAACTCGCCGCCTTCGACGTGCTGTGCATCATGCGCGAACGCATGGCCCTGCCGCGCAGCCTGATCGAAGCGCTGCCGCGCCTGAAGCTCATCGCGGTGACGGGCTCGCATACGCAAGTGATCGATGTGCAAGCGGCGCAGGCGCGCGGCATTCCCGTCACGCTCACCGCCCCGCGCGCGTCAAACTCGGCGGCGGAGCTGACCTGGGCCATGGTGCTGGGGCTGGCGCGCCAGATCACGGTCGAGGATCGCAACATGCGCGAGGGCCGCTGGCAGACGAGCGTGGGTTTCCGGCTGGAGGGCCGCACCTTGGGCCTCATCGGGCTGGGCACGCTCGGCGCTCGGGTGGCGCGCTATGGGCAGGCCTTCGACATGCGCGTTCTCGCCTGGAGCGCCAATCTCGATCCGCAGCGCGCGCGCGATCTGGGCGTCGAGCCCGTCACGAAAGAGGAGCTGCTGCGTCAATCGGATGTGGTGAGCATTCACCTGAAACTGGGAGACCGCAGTCGCGGCCTCATCGGCGCGCAAGAGCTCGCCCTGATGAAACGCAGCGCCGTGCTGGTGAACACCTCGCGCGGGCCCATCATCGATCAGGATGCGCTGGCGCAGGCCCTGCAAAATGGCGTCATCGCGGGCGCCGCGCTGGACGTCTTCGAGCCAGAGCCCCTGCCCGCCGACCATCCCGTGCGGCGTCTGCCCAACACCATCCTGACGCCGCATATCGGTTTCGTGACGGAGGAATCCTATCGCGAGTTCTTCGCGGGGATCGTGGAAGCCATCGTCGCGTGGCGGCAAGCCAGCGCAGACCTATGAAAGACGAGGGACACAAGCCATGAAACAGATTCACGCCGCCGCACTCGCGCTGGCCAGCCTGCTCGCCGCCGCGCCGCCCGCCATGGCGCAGACGCAGGATTTCTATCGGGGCAAGACCATCAATTTCATCATCGGCTATGGGCCTGGGGGCGGCGTCGATTCGGCCTCGCGCCTCATCGTGCGCCATCTGGGCCGTTTCATGCCCGGCAAGCCGGAGATCGTTCCCCAGAACATGGAAGGCGCGGGCGGGGTCATCTCGGGCAATCATCTGGGACGGCGCGCCACCGCCGATGGCCTGACCATCGGCCTGCCCGGCCGCAGCTGGTTTGTCGAAGGCATCGTCAAGAGCCAGGGCGTGACCTTCGATCCCGTCAAGTTCAGCTATATCGGCAGCACCGGCGTCAACAACACGTTGCTCTATCTGCGCGGCGATCTGAACATCTCGACCCCCGAAGAGCTGAAAAAATATCCGCAGAAGATCCCCGCCGCAGGCATTGGCGCGGGCACCTCCACGGTCACCGTTCCCAACATGCTGGCCGAATATGGATACCCCCTGCGCACGGTGCTGGGCTACAACTCCTCGGCGCGCTCGCTGATGGCGCTGGAGCAGGGTGAAGCCGGCGCCTATTTCACGCCCGAGGACAGTTTCGCCAAACGGCCTGACCTCGTGGAAAAGCGCGTCGTCGTGCCGATCCTGCAATCCAAGCGCATGGTGAAGGGCATGGCGGTTCTGGCTGATCTCGTGCCCGCCAAGGATCATCCGGTGCTGAGCCTCTTCACCGCCTATGACGACACCGGCCTGATGGTCGTCGGCCCGCCCGGGATCCCGACGGATCGTCTGGAGACCCTGCGCAAGGCCTTCATCGAGATGTGCGGCGACGCCGACTTCCGCAAGGACGCGGCGACCATTGGCGAGCCCGTGGGCGCGCCCATTCCCGGACCCGAGCTGGAGAAGATCATCGCCCGGCTGGCCGAATCCGCCACGCCCGAGGTGGTCAGCGAATACCGCCGCCTTGGCCAGGCGAAATGAGCGCGGCGGCGCCTTTCTGCGCGCCGCCCTTTGCCGTAACATGATGATGAATTGACGGGGTTTTCCCCGGCGCAGGAGAAGCCCCATGCATATCATCGACTCCCATTTCCATTGGTGGCCCCGGTCGGTCTTCGACACCCTGTGCAAGCGCACGGAGGTTCCCTACGCCCGGCCCAACGAGAAGGGCTGCTACGCCTGCGTGCTGGAAGAAGGCGCCGATTATGTGCTGAACAGCTGGCCCGACTGGTTCGACCTCGACGAGCAGTTCGAACATATGGACAAGCTGGGCCATCGCGTGGATGCGGTGGGCTCCATCGGCCCCTTCTCCGTCTTCTTCTCGGCCCTGCCGAAGGAAGAGGGCCGCGATCTCGCCATTCAATGGAACGAGGAAATGGCCTCCGCCCAGCGCCGCTATCCCGGCCGTTTCTGGGGCAGCGCCGCCATTCCATTCCAGGACGAAAAGATCGCCATGGACGTGCTGGAGGACGCCATCGGGCGCCTCGGCCTCATGGGCGTGAACCTGCCAGGCTCCATCGGCGCTGATCCGCGCATCGACGCCGAGCGCATGCAGGCTTTCTACGGGCGCTGCGCGGAGCTGGGCCTGCCGGTGTTCATGCATCCCACAGACGCCGTCTTCAACCACATGCTCGATGGCTATAATGGCGCGTTGCATCTGTCGCTGGGCCGGGTGATCGAGGTGAGCGTGGCCGCCATGCGGCTCGTGCTTTCGGGCACCATGGAGCGTCATCCCGATCTCAAGCTGATCATGTCCCATACCGGCGGGGCGCTGCCCTACCAGTCCGGGCGCATGGACAAGAATACGAAAAACGCCAAGCTGCCGCGTCCCACCAGCGACTATCTCAAGCGCATGTATACGGACACTGTGAGCCCGCACGCCGCAGGCATCAAATTCGCCATCGACTACTACGGCATCGACCGCGTCATGTATGGCACCGACTATCCCTGCTGGGATCCCGCCGCCTGCCTGAAGCTGATCGAGGAGATCGACCTTTCGGACGCCGACAAGCAGAAGCTCTTCTATGACAACGCCCGGCGCATCCTGAACCTGCGCGATCCCGCGCCCGCCAAGGCTCCCGAGCTGGCCTTCGCGAAATGAGCGTCCTCGAAAGCTGGGCGCAGGCGCAGGCTGCGCCCGCGCCCGCCCATGACGAGCGGCTGTCGCTGCATCTGATCGACACAGTGGGCGCCTGGATCGCGGGCGCCGCCTGCGCGGAGGGTCGCGAGATCGCTGGGTCCATGGAGGGCAAGCTCGCCCTTCTGGGCGATGGCCCGCTCGACCGGCTGGCGCTGGCGGTGGCCACCACGCGGCTGACCGAGATTGACGACATCCACCGTTCCTCCTGCGTCACCGCTGGCGCCGTGGTGATCCCGACCGGCGTCATCATGGCGCAGGCGCTCGGCGCGACTTCAGCGCAATTCGCGCAGGCCCTGCGCAATGGCTACGAGACCATGATGCGGCTGGGCATGGCTGTGAATGGACCGGGCGTTCTGGCGCGCGGCGTCTGGCCGACCTATCTGGCCGCCCCCATGGGCGCCGCCGCTGTGGCGAGCGCCCTGCTGGGCCTGACCCCATCGCAGACCGCCCACGCCATGGCAATCGCTCTGGCCCAGACCAGCGGCGCGCCGGGCGGCCATGGTCCCGGACGCTCGTCGCGCTGGCTGCTCTCGGGGCTTGCGGCCCGTTCGGGCGTTGCCTCCGCGCTCATGGCGGCGCAAGACTATATCGGCGACATGACCCTGCTCGACGCCGACTGGTTCCAGCGCACCCACGGCCTCGCCTTCGACCCCGCGCCCTTCAGCGCCTTTGAGCCCATGCTGAATCAGTTGAGCATGAAGCCCTGGTGCGCCGCCAAGCAGACGATCTCGGGGACGGACGCCTTCCGCCTCTATCTCGCCGAGGGAAACAGCGCCGCGCGCGTGACCTCCATCCGCGTCCATGTGCCGAACGCCTATCGCGCGATGATTTCCAGCAAGCCGCCGGGGCGGCTGGGGCGCATCATCCATCTGGGCTGGCAGCTGGGCCTCGTGGCCCACAACCCGCAAGCCATGCTCGACCTTGATCGCGATCCCGCGCCGCAGGACACGCAGGTGGAGGCCTTCGCGCAGAGGGTGGAGATCGTGGCGGACGCCAGCCTCGACGCCTTCTATCCCGCGCAATGGCCAGCGCGGCTGGAGATCACCCTGGACGATGGTTCGGTGATCGAGCGCATGGGAACGGAATCGCTGGGCGATCCCGGCGCGCAGCTCGACGGCGCCGCCGTCTCCGCGAAGTTCCTGCGGGTGACCGGCCATCTGGGCGCCGACAAGGCGCAGGCCCTGCTGGGGTTGCTGCAAGGGCCGGTCGAGGCCCTCGACCTCGCCGCCCTCAGCGCCGCCCTGCCAGCCTGATCAAAGACCGATCATGCGGGCGCCGATCCAGCGGCGCCCGTCGATCTCCAACTCCACATCGAGCACGAAAGGCGCGGCGGATGTGAAGCCCTGCGCCGTCTCCGCAAGGTTCGCCACAGGCGCCAGCGGATAGGACCCGCGCGGCTGCTCCGCGCCCCAGTTCACGACCTTGCCGAAGCCGCCAAAAGCGCGCGCAACCGATTCGCCAAGAGCCTCATCCGGTTGCGGCGCAAAGCTCATCAAAGCCGCATGGGCCTGATCAAAACTTTGCTGCACGGAGGGGGTCTTCGAGAAGCTGCGCACATGGCGCGTCCAGGCGCCCTTGTAGGCCAGCGACACGCGGGCGGCGAAGATATCGCCCAGCGCGCCCATGGACTCCGTGCGCACAAAGGCGCGGCTAGCGGCTAGATCGCAGGCCACAAGCGTAAAGCACTCTTCGGCGCCGCCGAGACGGGCCACCGATTCGGCGGGGGCGATGAAGTCGCGCGCCTGCGCCTGCGCCACATCCACCGCGTTGCAAGCGGCCTGCGCCAGCGCATCGGCCTTGCTCAGCAGCAGACGCTCCACGGCGTCAGAAGCATTGCGGGCGCGGGCGAAGGCCTGCGTCACATCCACCAGCTCGACGCCGGGCGCCGCCTGCAAAATCGCCTGCGCATGGCCTGCGGGGAAATCATCGAGTTCGAGAATGCCGATGCGCTTGGCGCCATCCACCGCGATGCGCTCGCCGATGAGCGCGGCGGGACGCGGGGTAGTCGTCACCTCGCCTGCGGGCATGACGGAGCTGATCCATTCGGCCACGCGCTTGGACAAGGCGGTGGCGAAAATCATCTCTCCATCGGCGGGGGCGTAGAGCAGCCCTTCGTTCCAATAGGGCGTGAAGCCCGTGAGCCACCAGACCGCGCCGCCGCGCGCGATGTTGGTATAGGCGACGAAGACATCGACGCCCTCGGCGACGAATTCGGCATGCAGGCGCGCGCGCCTGTCGGCAAGAGCGGAAGCGGGAACCTCAGCGCGGTCCCAGGCCATCAAACCACGACGCATGGCGTCCTCACTGCAAGGGAACGGAGAAAAGTTCGCGCGGCGTGCCGCAGAGCAATTCATGCCCGCCATCACGCACCACAAGCGAATCGCCCAGCACCAGATAACCCACGGCGGGGTGATAGGTGTTGGGATGGACGATGAGCGTCATGCCGGGCTCCAGCACGATCTGCACATCTTCGAGAATGGCGGGCTTCTGATCGGGGAAGAGCCCCATGCCATGGCCGCGCACGCGCGTATATTCCGAGGTGACATATTCACCGAGGCCATATTTGCGGAAGACGTCATTCTCCGCCTTGGCCACATGGGCCGCCGTCACGCCCGCCTTCACGGAGGCGATGCCCGCCTCCATGGCTTCGAGATAGACCGCGAAGGCCTGACGCTGCGCTTCGCTGGGCTCGCCCACGATGAGCGTGCGGCAGATCTGCGCGTAATAGCCGTCATAGCAGGGGGTCAGCTCGGTGGTGACCATGTCGCCAGCCTTGAGGATCTTGCCGCCGGGAGGCGCCATACCCCTGACTTCCTGACCGCCGACGCCGACGATCATGAAATTCTCGGGCACGCCCTTGGCGCGGAAGAAGGACTCCATCTCCGCGACGAGTTCGTAATCCTTGCGGCCGGGACGGGCTGCGTTGCGGAAGATGGCGTAGCCTTCATCCGCCAGCGCCGCCGCCTTGCGCACGGCGGCGATCTCGATCTCCATCTTGTTCATCAGCAGGCGCTCGACGATCTTCGCGCCATCGGTGACGCGCAGATCCTTGTCCCCATGCAGCAGCCCATAGGGCAGCAGGTGATAGGGCGCGGCGGCGATGTTGTGATTGCCTGCGCGCGCCAGCTGCTTCTTCGCCTCCGCAACAAGGGCGGGGGCGTAGATGGTTTCGCAGGAGCTGTCGACGCGGGCGCGCTCGCATTCGGCGGGGTCATCGAGGATCAGGGTGATCGTCCCGTCCTCGCGCACGAGCGCCA
>CAMDOY010000044.1 GCA_945903655.1 Rhizobium sp. Q54
CAAGGCCGAGACCGAGGGCGCAGCCGCCGCCGAGACCGCCGCCGTGCAGGCGCTCGATACAGCGCTCCTCGAGTTGCCCAATCTGCCGCTCGACGAAGTGCCCGAGGGCGCCGACGAGCACGACAATGTGGAGGCCCGCGTCATTGGAACGCGTCCCACGTTTGAGGAGGGCTTCAAGCCGAAGGAGCATTTCGAAATCGGTGAGGCCCTGGGCCTCATGGATTTCGAGCGGGCGGCGAAAATGTCGGGCTCGCGCTTCGTGATCCTGCGCGGGGCTCTGGCGCGGCTGGAGCGGGCGCTGGGCCAGTTCATGCTGGACCTGCACACCCAGGACCACGGCTATGAAGAGGTGAACCCGCCCGTGCTGGTGCGCGACGACGCCATGTATGGCACCGCCCAATTGCCCAAGTTCCGCGACGACCAGTTTCGCGCGGGCGAGGACTTCTGGCTGATCCCCACCGCCGAAGTGCCGCTCACCAATCTGGTGCGCGAGGAGATTCTCGACGAAAAGAGCCTGCCCATGCGCGTCACCGCGCTCACCCCCTGTTTCCGCGCTGAGGCGGGGGCTGCCGGTCGCGACACCCGGGGCATGATCCGTCAGCATCAGTTCATCAAGGTGGAGATGGTTTCCATCACCACGCCCGAACAGGCTTTGGCCGAACACGAGCGCATGACCGCCTGCGCCGAAGAGGTGCTGAAGCGCCTCGGCCTGCATTATCGCGTGATGACGCTGTGCACCGGCGACATGGGTTTCGCCTCGCGCAAGACCTATGACATCGAGGTCTGGCTGCCCGGTCAGGATCGCTTCCGCGAGATCTCCTCCTGCTCGGTCTGCGGCGAGTTTCAGGCAAGGCGCATGAACGCCCGCTATCGCCCCGCCGAAGGCAAGGGCAACCGCTTCGTCCATACGCTCAACGGGTCCGGCGTGGCGGTGGGCCGCGCGTTGATCGCCGTGCTGGAGAATTACCAGAACGCCGACGGCAGCGTGACCGTGCCAGACGCGCTGCGGCCCTATATGGGCGGGCTGGAGACGATCAGGCCGGCGGGCTGATCAGGCCTGTTGCAACACTTTACCGCCAAATCCATCCAAACTGTTGGAACCCGCCTTGGGGATGGCCGGGGGGAAAGGGTTAACAATCCGTCGCTAAAATGCTCTAACCAGCTTTTGTGGGCGCCGGAGCACTTTCCCTGATGCGTATTCTCATCACCAATGACGACGGTATACATGCCCATGGCATCAAGGTGCTGGAGCAGATCGCCCGGCAGATTTCCGATGACGTCACCGTGGTGGCGCCGGAGATGGATCAATCGGGCGTCGCCCATTCCCTGTCGCTGAACGATCCCCTGCGCCTGCGCGAAATCTCGCCCCGCCATTTCGCGGTCAAGGGCACGCCGACCGACTGCGTCATCATGGGCGTGCATCGCATCATGGCCGATCACAAGCCCGATCTGGTGCTCTCCGGCGTCAATGTCGGGCACAACATGGCGGAGGATGTGATCTATTCGGGCACGGTGGCGGGCGCCATGGAGGGCGCGATTCTGGGCATCACCTCCATCGCCCTGTCCCAGGGCTATGCGCCCGGCGGCAAGAACGCCATCGACTGGAGCGCCGCGCAGACCCATGGGCCGAAGGTCATTCGCGATATTCTGGCGGTGGGCGTGCCGCGCGATGTGTTGGTGAATGTCAATTTCCCCGCCCGCCCGGCGAGCGAGATCGCGGGGGTCAGCGTCACCGTGCAGGGCAGGCGCGACGCCAATCTGGCGGGGCTGGAGGAGCGTTTCGACGGGCGCGGCAATCCCTATTACTGGATCCGCTATGCCCGCACCCGCTCCACCCCGCCCCATGGCACGGATCTGGAGGCCATCGCCAATGGCCGCATCTCCATCACGCCCCTGCGGCTCGATCTGACCGATGAGCCGACGCTCACCCGGTTCGCGCTCGCTTTGCGCTGAACGGATAGGGGAGGGCCCATGAAGCAGATGGATCTTCCTCTTGTGATGCCCGGGGAGGCCGAAGCCCGGGCCGCTCAGGCCCTGATGGCCTTTTTGCTGCGCATCCGCGCGCGCGGGGTCTCCGATGTGGCGGTCTTGCGGGCCCTTGAGGTCGTGCCGCGCGATCTCTTCGTGCCCCATCGCTATCGGGATCTCGCCCTGCGCGACATCGCCCTGCCCATCGCCTGCGGGCAGACCATGCCGGAGGCCTGGCTGGTGGCGCGCATGATGGAGGGGCTTGATCTCGCCCCCAACCATAGGGTTCTCGAGGTGGGCGCAGGTTCGGGTTATGCGACCGCCATTCTGGCGCGGCTCGCGGGCGAGGTGGTCTCCTGCGAAATCTTCGAGCCGCTGGCGGTGGAATGCGCGCAGCGGCTCGCGCGCCTTGGCTTCGCAAATGTGAAAATCTTGCAAGGGGATGTCCTGGACCATCTGCCCGAGATCGGTCTGTTTGACCGTATCCTCGTGCATGGGGTCGTCGAGGGGGCGCCCACGGGTTTGATGGAGAGCCTCGCCGACGGCGGTGTGATCCTGCTGGGCCGCAAGGCGCCGCGTGGCGGCGCGATTTTGACCCGCATCGCCCATCACAATTCAGGCGATTTCATCGAAACGCCTGTCGGTCCGTGTCGGCTGGGCGGGCTGATCGGGCCGATCAACGGGCTGATGTGAATTTTTCACCACGATTTCGCCTGACGTAGCGAAAAAAAGATCCATTATAAACCATGCCTTAACCACCCATGCGCTTAATAGGTTTTATCAATAATGGTTAGCAGTGGGTTGCGTGATGCGTCTCAGGCTCGGACATAAAAATTTCTCCACCGCCACCCGCCTTGCTGTCGCAAGCGCCACGGCGGTCTTGCTGGCGGGTTGCTCAGGCGACGTGACCCGCTTCGCTTCCAATCCCTTTGAGATGGATCCGGCGCCCACCGCCTCGATCCGTCAGGCGGCTGTTGAGCGGCCGGTCGGCTTCCAATCCGCTTCGGTGGGCGCCGTCGACTCGGCGCCGCTGTCGTCTCCTGCGCCCGCTTATGGAAGCGCACGCCCGGCGCCCGTGGCGGCTCAGCCGAGCCCGGTCTATAACCCTCCGGCGCAGGCGGCTCCTCGCGTCATCGCTGCGCCCCCGCAAGCCCAGGCCAAGGCCTATTCGCCTGCGCCCGCTCCGGCCAAAGCGCAGCCGCAAGCCAATGAAAAGCTGACCTTTGTGAAGGGCGCCGCGCCCGCATCGGCCCCTGCGGCGACGCAGGCCAAGGCGGTCGAACCGCAAAAGGTCGCCGCAAAGCCGGCAGAGAAGCCTGTCGAAAAGACGGCGGCCAAGCCCGCGCCGCAGGCGGTCGAAACCCCCGCCAAGCAAGCCGAGAAGCCTGCGGCTGAAAAGCCCAAGCAGATGGCGAAGCTGGAGACGGGCGCTCCCGCAGCGGCCGCCTCCGCCGCTGCCCCTGCAGCCGCCCCGGCTGCCGCCGCGCCCAAGGCCGCCGCCGCCGAGCCTGAGAGCGACAAGCCCGAGTTCCGCTGGCCCGCGCGCGGTCGCATCATCCAGGGCTTCAAGGCCGGCTCCAGCGAGGGCATCAAGATCGCCCTGCCGGAAGGCACAGCCGTCAAGGCCGCCGAGGCCGGGGTCGTCGCCTATGCTGGCAACGAGCTGAAGGGCTATGGCAACATTGTGCTCATCAAGCACCCCAATGGCTTCGTCTCGGTCTACGCCAACAATGGCGACCTCTCCGTGAAGCGTGGCGACGCCGTCAAGCGCGGCCAGTTGATCGCCAAGTCCGGCCAGTCCGGCAATGTGTCCTCGCCCCAGCTCCACTTCGAGCTGCGCAAAGGGTCCACGCCGGTTGATCCCACCGAGTTCCTCGCGGGTCTCTAAGAGACGCGCGCACGAAAGCCGCCCTCGGCATCCGCGAGACACGGGCCGGGGGCGAATGATGGCGGCAGGTCCCAGGAATGGCCTGCCGCTTTTTATTTTGGGGTCACCAGCTTTTGGCGGTGAGGTCGAGGCCTGCGTGGAACATGCGGCCATCGTTCTGCGTCTCGCTCAGGGGGCCCGCGCCTGTCGGCAGGGACAGGCGGGGGTGGGCGGTCCGATAGCGCGGCGGGTAGGGCAGGGGCTGCTGGAAATGGGTCGCCGCCGTCCAGGCCCAATGGGGATTGGACATGAATTTGCGCCCGAGCGCGATCATATCCGCCTTGCCCGCCTGCAGAACCTCTTCGGCCTGTTGCGGCTCCCAGATCTGCCCCACCGCCATGGTGGCGATCTTGCCCTCGCGCCGCACCGCGTCCGCAAAAGGAGTCTGATAGCCCGGGCCCGCCGTGATCTTCTGGTCGAGGGTGGCGCCGCCGCTTGAGCAGCAGATGTAGTCGCAACCCCGCGCCTTCAGCTCCGCCGCCAGCACGCAGGATTCCTCCAGCGTCCAACCACCTTCGACCCAGTCGATGGCCGAGATGCGCACGCCCACGGGCCGCTCCGAGGGGAAGGCCGCGCGGCATTGTTCGAAGATCTCGAGGCCAAAGCGCATGCGGTTTTCCAGGCTCCCGCCATAGCGGTCTTCGCGCTTGTTAATGAGCGGGGTCAGGAACTCGTGGATGAGATAGCCATGGGCGAAATGCAGCTCGATGAGATCGACGCCGATGGCCGCCGCCCGGCGCGTCGCCTGCACGAAGGCCTGCTGGGCCTCCTCGATATCCTCGGTGGTCATCACCTGGGGATGGGGATGCTGATGGTCTTCGTAATAGGAGGGCGCCAGCGGGATCCAGCCGCCCTCTTCGAGCGTGACCGGCTTGCGCGCGATGAACGAAGCGGGGGTCGAGGATTTGCGCCCGGCATGGGCGAGCTGCACGCCGAATTTCGAGCGTCCATATTCCTTGCAGAACTGCACAACGCGGGAGAGCGCCGCCTGATTGTCATCGCTGTAGAGGCCAAGGCAATGAGGCGAGATGCGCCCGCGCGGCTCCACCCCCGTCGCCTCCGTGATGATCAGCCCCACATTGGCGCAGGCGAACTGGCCCAGATGCATGAGGTGCCAGTCAGAGGCGTTCCCATCCTTCGCCGCATATTGGCACATGGGCGAGAGCACGATGCGATTGTCGAGCGTGAGCCCGCGCATGTCGAAAGGTGTGAAAAGCAGCGGCGCCACGAAATCCTCCCCCGGCGACCCGTTCATCGGCCGCGCTGGGGGGAGTATAGGATGGAGTAGCGGGAAAGGAGAAGCGGGGGCTTAGCGGAGCTCCAGATGCAGTTCGCGGCCTACGGCTCTGGCGGCCCGCAGGAGCGTTTCCAGCGTGGCGTTCATGTTCTCGGGATCGAGCAGGCGGTCCACCTGCGCGCGGCTGGTTTGCATGATCTCCGCCATGCGCGTTTTGCTCAGACCCTTGTCCTTCATGGCGGCGATGATCTGCATGGACAGGACGCTCTTGATGGCGACCGCCGTAGCCTCTTCGCGAAGGCCTTGTTCGTCCAGCCAACTTTCGAACGACGATCCGATGTGAGGGTTCTGCTTCTTCACGACGTCACCGCCTTCAACCGTTCTTGCGCCAAATTTAGTTCTACAGTCGGCGTCGCCTGCGTTTTCTTGATGAAGCCGACCAAGGCTATCAACTCTCCATCGTGGAACGCAAAGATGACCCGGGCTTCGCGTTTGCTGGGCAGTGAAGAGCGTACCTCCCACAGGCCTTTACCGAGTGCGCGACAAACCGGCATGCCGACCGGCCATCCCCATTGGACCTTGGCAATGTCCCGCCCAAGAGTACGCTGGTCCTCACGCGGCAGCTCGTTCAACCAGTCTCGAACTGGTTCTGCGCCTGACGTGGAGCGCCAAAACGACAATGGGATAGCTACAAGCCGCACAAAATAGTACCATCAAAGATACGTTAGCACGATTTATGATGGATGAAAATGGACAGCACGGCAATAATTGTCTGACGTCGCCCCCTCACCCGGTCTGCTTGCCCAGCCGCCCCGCCAGATCCTGAATGAACTGCCAGGCGGTGCGGCCGGAGCGGGCGCCGCGGGTGGTGGCCCATTCGAGAGCCTGGGCCTGCATCTCCCCCGCATCCGCATCGAGGCCGAAATGGGCCGCGTAGCCGCGCACCATGGCCAGATATTCGTCCTGGGAGCAGCGGTGGAAGCCCAGCCACAGGCCGAAACGGTCGGAGAGGGAGACCTTCTCCTCCACGGCCTCGCCGGGGTTGATGGCGGTGCCGCCTTCGTTGTCCATCATGGAGCGCGGCAGCAGGTGGCGCCGGTTCGAGGTGGCGTAGAACAGCACATTGGGCGGGCGCCCCTCGATGCCGCCTTCCAGCACCGCCTTCAGGGACTTGTAGGACGTGTCCTCCGCGTCAAAGGACAGATCGTCGCAAAAGAGGATGAAGGGATAGGGCGCGGGCCGCACCCGGCTCATGAGGGCGGGCAGGGTCTCGATGTCCTCGCGATGGATCTCCACGAGTTTCATGGGACGGAAATCGGCCTCCGCCGCCCGGGCGGCGTTGATCTGCGCATGGACCGCCTTCACCAGCGAGGACTTGCCCATGCCGCGCGCGCCCCACAGCAGCGCATTGTTGGCGGGCAGGCCCCTGGCGAAACGCTCCGTATTCTCCACCAGCAGGTCGCGCACGAGGTCGATGCCCCGCAGCAGGCTGATGTCCACCCGGTTCACCTTCGGCACCGGCGTGAAGCCGCAGGAGGCCGCATGCCAGACGAAGGCGTCCGCCGCCGCAAAGTCGATGCGGGCGTCGGTCTGGGGGGCGAGGCGGTCGAGGGCGCTGGCGATGCGCTCGAGCGTGGCGAGGATGGCTTGGGTCTCAGTGGTCATGGGGCGTCCTGTGCGATGTCACGGCGCCTATAGCAGCATGGCGGCGCGGCACAAAGCCCTGCGGCGGGCGCGTCAGTATTGGTTGATGTCCGGCGTGGCTTGTTCCTGCTTTTTCAGGAGCCAGCGGGTCGGCAGAAAAAGGCCCGTGCCGATCACCATGAAGATCAGCAGCTCCAGTAGGACCGAGACATTCAGCGGCGAGAAAAAGGCAAGGCCCGCCATGATGAAGGCCGCTACGGCGAAAGACGCGAAAAACCCAGGTAGCAGCAACATTTCGGCGATGACCAGCAAGAGCCCGCCGGTCAACCAGAAGCCCGTGTGATAATGTTCGAAAAGTTGGTCCAGCCCCATCATTTCTTCAACCCGTCAAACAGTACGCTCAGGCCGCCCAGCGCTCTGGTGATGTCGGTGGGCACGATCACCAGTTTGGTGTTGGGCGATTTTCCCAGCTCAGCAATGCTGATGACCTGTTGCTTCATGATTTCAAAATCGGTAGCCGCTTGCCCATTGCGCTTGATGGCCTCGCCCACCGTCGCGGTGGCGAAGGCGTCGGCCTCGGCCAGAATGCGGCGCGCCTCGGCCTGCTTCTGGGCGGTGTAGAGTTCGCCATCCGCCTTCAATTGCTGGGCCTGACGCTCGCCTTCCGCCCGCGTCACCCAGGCGCGGCGCTCGCGCTCGGCGTTCAGCTGTTGCTGCATGGCGTTGCGGGTTGCGTCATCGACATTGACGTCCAGCACCTCGGTGCGGGTGATCTCGATGCCCCAGACGGCGCAGGCTTCCGACAGGCTGTCCATGATCCGCTCATTGATGAACTCGCGCTTGGACTGCACCTCGTCAAACTCCATCTGGCCGCCGGTGGAGCGCACGATGCTGGTCACCGTGGTCTTCACGGCTTGCCCCACATCGGTGATGCGGTAGACCGACTTGGCGGCATCCACGATGCGGAAGAAGACCGCCGTGGTGAGGTGAACCTCGACATTGTCCTTTGTGATGACATTGATCTGCTGTGGCTCGATCTGCCGCTCCAGGATCACGACCTGATGCCGCACCGAACTGAAGACCGGCATGATGAAATTGAGGCCCGCATTCAGCGTGCGGACATATTTGCCGAATTGCTCGACGATATGGGCTTCCGACTGCGGCACGATCCGGATGGCTTTCATCGCGAAGATGAGAAGTAGAATGATTGCGGATAAAAGAACGATGTTTGAAACAGTCATGTCCATCCCGGCTTCCTGCAAGAGTAGCGTCTTGCGGGCAGGATAGCTCAAGTTTCAGCTGTTCGAAAGCGTCCGAAAATCAATTGTGTAGGTCAAGGGACGAGGGCGTCCGCACAGACTGACGCTCGACGGATGCTCTCAACCCTACTTGTCCTCATCCTCATAAAGATCCACCCGCGTCAGGTCGTCGTCGCCGGAGGGCGGTCGCGCGGTCTTGGGCTTGTCCGCAGGCGGCTTATCCGCGCGAGGCTTGTCCGCATGGGGTTTGGGCTGGGTCATGGACGGCGGGTCGCTGGCGGGGAAGCTGTCCTCCAGCGCCTCCTCCAGATTGTCATTGTCCTGTTTCGCCGCGTTGGGTTTTTCGATTGCGGGGTCATGGTGGCGCGCCTCCCTGTGAGGAGACAACGCCCCGCCCACGCGCCGGTTCAATCGCGCAGGATGATGATATGCAGCCGACGCGGCCCATGGGCGCCCAGCACGATCTGCTGCTCGATATCGCCGGAGCGCGAGGGCCCGGTGATGAGATTGACCGTGCGCGGGGCCGCAGCCTTGCCATAGGCCGCGCGCAGGCGATCCCAAAGGCTCTCCGCATCGCCCACCAGATCAGCCTCGCGCAGCACGACGATATGATTGTCGGGCAGGAAATTGAGCGTGGTGGGATTGCCTGGACCAGACGTCATCGCGAGTGTGCCGGTCTCCGCGATGGCGCCGAAGGCGTGGCTGAGCCCGTTGAGGTCATCGCCCGCCGAAGGGCCATGGGTCACCTCGATGGCGGTGTCGCTCCAGTCGAGTTCGGCGAGACGCGCATCGGCGCCCATGCGCAGGGTCGCAGGCAGATTATGTTCGCGCAGATAGCGCGCGGCTTCGCTCACGATGTCCTGCGGCTGCGCAACTTCCGCCACGCTGGCCGCGACTCGCTCCGCCTCGGCGCGAAACAAGGCGACGCGCTCAGCCCCGCTCACCTGTCCACGCGCAGGCATGACGCCGCGCGGGGCGGAGCGCAGGCGCTCCTGCACGGCGCTGACACGCGGCGCCTCGCGGCCATTGACGCCAAGGGAGCGGCGGATGTTGGAGAGAATGTCCTCGCGCGCGCTCATCGTGTCTTGCCTCCACGCTCGCGCCATTGCGCCTGGAATGTCTTGCCCTGGGGCGCAGGCATGTCCCGATGATCGGTCCAGCCCGAGGCCAGCGGTAGCCTGGCGAAACGGCCCGTCTTGCGGCCCAGAAAACCGAGCGCTGGCATGGCGAGGCCCGTTGCGAATTTGTAGAGCCATGGCCTGCGGGCGAAGAAGGCCCAGAAGCTCAAGCCGTAGCGATAGACGGCGGGCGCCAGATGGCGCTCATATTCGCGCTCGCGCCAGTGGCGCATGAGTTTGGGCAGGGGAATGCGCACGGGGCAGACGCTTTCGCAGCGCCCGCAGAAAGTGGAGGCGTTGGGCAGATGGCCCGCCTTGTCCACGCCCAGCAGGGAGGGCGAAAGCACCGCGCCCATGGGGCCGGGATAGACCCAGCCATAGGCGTGGCCGCCGACCGCGTGATAGACCGGGCAATGGTTCATGCAGGCGCCGCAGCGGATGCAGCGCAGCATCTCCTCGAACTCGGTGCCGAGCATGGCGCTGCGACCATTATCCACCAGCACCACATGATAGGCCTGCGGCCCATCCACATCTTCTGGCCTGCGCGGGCCTGTCGATAGCGTCGTATAGACCGACATATCCTGTCCCGTCGCCGAGCGGCCGAGCACGCGCAGGATCTGTGCTGCGTCCTCGAGCGTCGGCACGATCTTTTCGATGGAGGCGACGACGATATGCACGCGCGGCAGGGTCTGCGTCAGATCCCCATTGCCCTCGTTGGTGACGATGATCGAGGTGCCCGTTTCCGCCACCAGAAAATTCGCGCCGGTGACGCCCACATCCGCTTCCAGAAAGCGTTTGCGCAGCACCATGCGCGCTTCCGTCAAAAGCGACTCTGCCTGGGTCAAATCGCGGTCTGGCGAAAGGTGCGTGTGGATGCGGCGGAAGTCCTGCTCCACCTGCTCCTTCGTCAGATGCACCGCCGGCGCGATGATATGGGAGGGCGCCTCGCCGCGCAGCTGGATGATATATTCGCCCAGATCCGTCTCGATGGCCTCCATGCCCGCAGCCTCGATGGCGGCGTTGAGGCCGATCTCTTCGGAGACCATGGACTTGCCCTTGGTCACCGTGCGCGCGCCCTGCGCCTTGCAGATCTCCACGATGGTGGCGCAGGCCTCCTCCGCCGTGCGTGCGAAATGGACGTGACCGCCGGCCTCGCGCACCTTCGTCTCGTAATGTTCGAGATAGAGGTCGAGATGGGCCAGCACGTGGGTCTTGATGTCGTGCGCGCTGTCGCGCAGGGCCTCGAACTCGGGCAGACGCTCGGCGGCCTGGGTGCGCTTGTCGATGAAGCCCGCGCGCACATTGCCGAGCGCCTGCTGCAACTGCTTGTCGGCGAGCGCGTTGTGGGCGTTCTGCTTGAAGGCGGGGGAGGTGGTGTGAATGGTCACTGGCCCGTCTCCTTTGCAGCGCCAATCGGCGGCTCCTGGGTGAAGCCCGCGAGCACCTCGGCCACATGGCGCACCTCGACCACGCGGCCCTCGCGCGTCAGCTTGCCCGCCATGTTCATGAGGCAGCCCAGATCGCCCGCCAGCAGCACGGGGGCGCCGGTCTCCACGATATTGTCGATTTTCTTGCGCACGATGGCGTCGGAGATCTCGCCATATTTCACCGCAAATGTGCCGCCGAAACCGCAGCACACGTCGCATTCCTTCATGGCTGTCAGCTTGAGTCCTTCGATGCCTGCCAGCAGCTTGCGCGGCTGGCTGGCGATCCCCAGTTCCCGCAGGCCCGCGCAGCTGTCGTGATAGGTCACTTCGCGGGGAAAATGCGCGGTCACGGAGGTCACGCCCAGCACATCCGTGAGGAAGCTCACGAGCTCATGGCACTTGCCCGCGAAGACCTGCGCGCGATGCGCGAGGTTGGGGTCATCGGCGAAAAGATCGGGATAATGTTTCGCCATCATGCCGCCGCAGGAGCCCGAGGGCGCGACGATGTAATCGCACATGGAGAAGGCGTCCATGGCCTGCAGGGCGAGGGCCTGCGCATCGGCCCGGTCGCCGGAGTTGAAGGCGGGCTGGCCGCAGCAGGTCTGCGCGGGAACCACGACCTCGCAGCCCGCATCCTCCAGCAGATTCACGGCCGCGAAGCCGATGCTGGGGCGGAAGAGATCGACGAGGCAGGTGACGAAGAGGCCGACGCGCGGCTTGGCGGAATGCGGCAAGGTGATGTGTCCCGTTCATGGGCGGATCGTGCCTGACATTGCCCCGCGACAAGGCGTGATGGCAAGCGCCTCAGGGCCTTTAGCCTCTCGCTAACCATATCCTCAGCTAATTCTGAAGCTTACGCTCAAGCATAGTATCCTGATCCCCTCATTTGCCTCTTCCAGAGGCCCCAAAGGGCGGGATGATCATGGCGAAAGGTGGAGCTGCTCTGGCGGTTTTGGCGCTTCTGACGGGTCTTGGCCCGCCGGCAGCGCTGGCGGAGCCGCGATCAGGCCTTGGTGGGGGATTTCTGGAATTGTTGGTGACGGGGCGCGATCCCACGCCGCGGCCCTGGCTTGAGCCGCAGAGGCAGGAGCGCCCGGACGCCCCGCGCGTGCACGCGCCGGTTCAACGCCTCTCGGCGCCCGCAGCAGCGCCCAGCGCTCCAAAGCCAGCGCCTGTCGTCCACAGTGCCGCCATCGCCGTTCCTGCGCTTTCGCAGCGCGCGGGCGCGGCGGCGACATTCGCCCGGCAGGAGGTCGCCTACGATGGCCCTCATGAGGCTGGCGTCGTGGTGGTGGATACGCCGAACCGGTTCCTGTTTCTCGTGCTGGGGAATGGCCGCGCCCTGCGCTATGGCATTGGCGTCGGGCGGCCAGGGTTCGAATGGGCGGGGGTCAAGACCGTCTCGCGCAAGGCCGAATGGCCGGGCTGGACGCCGCCGCCTGAAATGCGCAAACGCCGCCCCGAACTGCCGCTCCATATGGTGGGGGGCGAGGATAATCCGCTGGGGGCGCGGGCGCTGTATCTGGGCTCCACGCTCTATCGCATCCACGGCACCAACGAGCCCCACACCATCGGACATAACGTGTCCTCCGGTTGCATCCGCATGATGAACGAGGATGTGATCGACCTCTACGAGCGGGTGCGGCTCGGGACGAAGGTGGTCGTGATCTGACAAAACGCCCCCGGTTGTGGCCGGGGGCGCATGGCTTGCCTAGATGTCGCTGGAATCGTCGGAGGAGCCGTAGAAGCCGCTATCCTCGCTTGATTCGTTATAGGAGGCGGGAAAGATGCCGCCCATGAGGCCGCCGCTGTCGCCAGCGCCTTGATTTCCGCCAAGGCTGGTTTGGTTGGAATCCCCAGCGCCGAGGCCAGAGCCAATGCCCAGCGAATTGCTGGCGCTGTTCTGGTTCAACAGCCCGCTGATGGAGTTGGCCAGCAGCATGCCGCCCGCCACGCCTGCGGCTGCGCCCAGGGCGCCTTTCATGAAACCGCCGCCACCGCCGCCGAACATGCCGCCTTGCTGGGGCTGTTGCTGGGGATAGGGCTGGCCTTGTTGCATGGGGGGCTGGGCCGCCTGCTGCCGTCCCCATGGGGAGGGCGAGGCTGCGCCCCCGGCGCTGGGCACGCTGGTGGGGGCAGCCGGGCGACCGCCGCCAAAGAGCCCGCCCAGGAAGGAGCCGCTGTTATTCGCTTGAGCGGACTCGAGTTCGTGAATGCGCGCTTCCAGCTGTTGCAGATTCTCGTTGGCGGCGCCAAGGGCCTGATCCTGAACGATCACGGCCTGGGCGAGGAGATAGGTGGCGTAGGGCTGTTCGCGCACGGCCTCGGCGATGAAGGCCTCGGCCTCCTTGTCGCGGGGATTGGCGGACGCCGCGCGGGTCCGGTCGAACAATCCGGCAAGCAACTGGCGTTCATCGGGGCTCATCATGCTCTCCCTGAGAAAAGCGGAGTGGTTCCGCTGGGTAGATATGGGGAGAAGCGCCGTCTGGTCCAAGGGGCGCCAGCATGATGATCACGCGCCTTTGAAATGAAAAAGACCCCCGCTCGGAAGCGGGGGCCCAAACCTTCAGCCGTGAGGCTGGAAGGGATTACTTGAGGTCCTTGCCGGAGAGGGCGAAGGAGAGCGTGCCGACCACGGTTGTGCCGCAGTACTTGGAGCTAGCGGATGCATTCGCAAGCGACGAGCCGGTGATGTAGCTGCACTCTTTCTTGCTCAGGTTCGTGTCATGGTAACGAAGGTCGAGCGTGGCGAATTTGTAGTTGTAAGAAACGCCAGTATTCCAATAGAGGTAGTCGGGCATGCTTGTGTAGGTGCCGGTGCCTAGGCACGCATTACCACTCGTGTGCTTGGTATCGCACTTGGAAAGCCACTGCTGACCGAACTCACCCGAAAGAGCGAAGTCTCCCATCGTATACTTGGCAGTCCCAGAGGCATAGTAACCGGTTGAGCCGTAGTCGAGATAGCTGGGCGTCACAAACAGGTTGGCCCCGACCATGAAAGCGTCAGTCACGTTATAAGACAGCTTTGTATAACCTTCGTACCAGCTCGGGTTCGAAACCCAAAAACCAGCCTGATAGTTGCTGTTGAAGTTGGAGGCTTCTTTGATGTCATACTGATAAAAGTAGTAGATCCCGCCGACATCCACCGTCATGTTTCCGAAGGTGGCGCGCACGCCGCCGATGGCGTCCAGCTCAACCGAGGGGCTGGAGGCCTGATTGGTGAGCTTGATGGAGGACGCGGCGGAGCCGACATAAAGCTGCCAGGTCGGGTTGATCGTGTAACGCAGCTCAGCGTTGACGTTGCCGGAAACGCCATTGTTCGACTGGCTGATGCCGCGGAACAGGTAGTTGCTGGTCAGACCGCCACCGACGGTGAAGTCCCAGGGGGAGACGACGACGGGCGCGGGGGCCGGGGCCTTCTTCTTGCCGAGGTCGGCTGCGGACGCCACGCCGCCGGTCAGGGCGAGGGCGAGAAGGGCGATCGAGGTCTTTTTCATGACGTTGAGCTCCGTGAAACTTGTTTTGAACATGACGGCAATGTGACCCAAGACGTAGCTATATGACAAGTACAAGGAACGGGCATTTGCCTATAAATTAGGCAAAAAGAGCTGTGTTGAGGATTTGCCTGCTTGCTGTTGCGTAAAAGCTACAAATTTGGGGGCGCTGCTTTTGAATTCGGGTTCGTCTTTTCACAATAACAGCCAAAAAAATGATTCGCCGGGGTGACGAAACGTCAGAAGCCCATGAAAAACATGCTTATTTATTTATGAACCGCGCAAAATCAGCCTGACGAATCTCCGACAGGCTGCGCCCTTCAATGCGCCATCGCAATTTCAGGCGCAGCCTCGAACCCTGCGCCCTCCAGCGCCTGGGGCAGCGGTCCGCCCGCCGCCCAGTCCAGCAATTCAATCGTGTGGAGAATCGGTAGCTGCGTCGCCGCGCCGATCTGGGTGATGCAGCCGATATTGCCGGTGGCGATGATCTGCGGCTTCACGCGCTCGATATTGGCCGCCTTGCGGGCCCGCAGGCGCCCGGCGATGGCGGGCTGCAGGATATTGTAGATCCCCGCCGAGCCGCAGCAGATATGCCCCTCCGGCACATCGCGCACCTGAAAGCCCGCAGCGCGCAGGAGGCGCTTGGGACCGTCCGTCAGCTTCTGACCATGCTGCATGGAGCAGGCGGAATGATAGGCCACCACCTGGCCGGTGGAGCGCGCAGGCTCCAGCGCTGGCAGGGCCAGCAGATATTCGGTGATGTCGCGGGTCGCCGCCGACACGCGCTGCGCCTTATCCGCATAGGCGGGATCCTCGCGCAGCATGAAGCCATAGTCCTTCACCGTGGTGCCGCAGCCCGACGTGGTGATGAGAATGGCCTCGAGACCCCGATCCATCTCCGCGATCCAGGCGTCCACATTGGCGCGCGCGAAGCGCAGGGCCTCATCCTCGCGGCCCATGTGATGCACCAGCGCCCCGCAGCAGCCCTCGCCCTTGGGCGTGATCACCCCGATCCCATGCCGCGCCAGCATGCGCCGCGCCGCCTGATTGATGGAGGGCTTGAGCACCGGCTGGGCGCAGCCCTCCAGAATCACCACCTTGCCCCTGGCGGGCGAGGCGATCATAGGCGGCAATTCCGGCGCCTCACGGGAGGGAAAGCGCGAGGGCGCCAGCTCGATCATGGCCCGCAGGCGCGGGCCGATCCCGGGCAAGGCGCCCAGCAGGCCGCTGAAGGGCTTGGCCAGCAAGGCCCCCGCCAGCGCGAAGCGGAACCGCTCGCGATAGGGCAGCACATGGGCGAGCAGCGCTCTGATGAATTGATCGCCCTTGTCCCGCGCATAGGTCTTCTCGATATGGGCGCGGGCGTGGTCGACCAGATGCATGTAATGCACGCCAGACGGACAGGTCGTCATGCAGGAGAGGCAGGAGAGACAGCGGTCGATATGTTTCACCACCTCGGGCGTGGCGGGCTTGCCACCTTCCAGCATGTCCTTGATGAGATAGATGCGCCCGCGCGGGGAATCGAGCTCGTCGCCTTCCAGCAGATAGGTCGGGCAGGTGGCGGTGCAAAAGCCGCAATGCACGCAGCTGCGCAGGATCTTTT
>CAMDOY010000045.1 GCA_945903655.1 Rhizobium sp. Q54
CCTACCATGTGGGCACGATGATCGAGCTGCCCCGCGCCGCGCTGCTCGCCGCCGACATCGCGAAGACGGCGGAGTTCTTCTCCTTCGGCACCAACGATCTGACCCAGACGACCCTGGGCATTTCGCGCGACGACGCCGCCTCGTTCCTCGGCTCCTACACCCAGAAGGGCATCCTGCCCTCTGATCCCTTCGTGACGCTGGATCAGGAAGGGGTTGGTGAACTCGTGAAGATCGCCACTGAGCGTGGCCGCGCCACAAGGCCCGACATCAAGCTGGGCATCTGCGGCGAGCATGGGGGCGATCCCGCCTCCATCGCTTTCTGCGAGAAAGCGGGCCTTGATTACGTCTCCTGCTCGCCCTTCCGCGTGCCCATCGCCCGGCTTGCGGCGGCGCAGGCGGCGCTGGGCAAGAAGGCCTCGAGCACCGCATGATCGCGCTCACCACGAGCGTCATCTATACGGCGGCCATGGCCGCCGCCGGGCTCGCCCTTGGGGTGGCGAGCCTCGCCTGGCCCGAGATCCATGACGGCCCTGTGCCGCCCTTGATGACGCTGATCGGCGTGTCCTTCGTGTTTGATCTCGCGCTGATGGGCGCGGCGGCGCGCGGATTGACCGATGTGATGCCCATGAATGGCCGCATCGTCGGCTTCCTGGCGGGGGCGCTGATCTATCTGGGCGTGCGCCTCGCGCTGGCGCCTGCCTGAGGCGCTGCTCCATTTTGAAACGCCCTGTCGGCGTGTGCGGTAACCCCTCCTCAAGCATGAACGGGCATTGCTGAGCATAGCCCGGTGGAAGCGTCCGTTGGGCGGACGTCTCTGTTTGCGTGGGGTCGTATGCGTCGGTCAGGTCTCACATGGGCGGTTGGGGTCGTCGCCCCCTGGTGCCTCGGACTGGGGCTTGTCGTGTCCTTCACCGCCGACGCGGGGACTGAGGCCTCCATCGGCGCGAGCCTGGCGCAACTGACCTCCCGCGCCCCTCCCGTTCCGCTCGATCTCATCGCCGCGACCGGCGCCAACCAGCAGCGCCCCGCGTTCTCCCGCCTGCCCATGGACGCCGTGACCCTCGCCACCCTCGCCATCGGCGATCCCGACGATCTCAGGGCCGTCTCCGACGAGGAGGAGCCGCGCGCCGACCTCAAGCGCAACGCCTCCCAGTTTCCGGTGCTGGACAGCAGCAACAAGGGCGATCCCGTGGTGGGCCTGCGCCCGACCTTCGACACCAAGCTGCGTCAAAGGGGCGGCCTCGCCCGCTGGCAGGCTTCGGAACTCATGTTCAACGCGCAGGAATATCTGGCCTTTGAGGGCTTCGCGCCGGCTGGCGGCCTGGCGCCGGGTCCCGATTCCGTGGCGCGATTCGAATCTGACGAAAGGGCCGTCGGCTCCACCCTGCCTGAGCAGGGCGGCGCCTCCACCGGATCGTCCGGCTCCTCCCCGACCTTGCGGGTGGCCACCGCCGCGCCGCGCCCCCGCTCGCGTGATGGCGCCACGCCCGCCGTGCCACGCGCGGTGGCGCTGGCGTCCTCCACCCCGGCGGCCCTTGTCCAGACGCCCGTGCAGATCGTGGCGGCGACCGGAACGCCCGTGCGCGTGCAGACGCCGCAAGCCAGCGTCGCCCCCGTGGCAGCCCCGCAGCGGCCCAACTACGCCGCCCTGATCGAGCAGGATCGGGCGCGGGAGGAGAAATGTCTGGCTGAGGCCATCTATTTCGAGGCCCGCAGCGAGCCGGAGGAAGGGCAGGCGGCGGTCGCCCAGGTGGTGCTCAACCGCGTGGGCAGCGGGCTCTATCCCACCACCATCTGCGGCGTGGTCTACCAGAACCGCCATCGCTATAACGCCTGCCAGTTCTCCTTCGCCTGCGAGGGCAGGGCCCTGCGGATCACCGAGCCCGAACCCTGGCGCATGGCCACCCGCATCGCCCGCGCGGTGCTGGACGGGAAAACCTATGTGGCGGATGTCGGCAACTCCACCCATTATCACGCGACCTATGTGCGCCCCTACTGGGCCAAGGCGCTCAAGAAGATGGACAAGATCGGGACGCATATCTTCTACAAGCTGCGTCCGGGGCAGACGTGAATCGGCGCTATGTGACAGTTTCAAAACATTTACTGGACATTCCCTCGCGTCCACCCTATCTAATGCTCGCCTAGAGTATAAGGGATGGCCCCGGGGCCGCAGACTCTCGCCAAAAGCGGCGAGGTTTTTTTGATCCCCCTTATACTCAAATCGAGCATAAGTAGGAGGGCGTCATGACTGCTTCAAGCCTCATCCTGGATCGTCCGGCGATTCGAACCGCCGCGCCGTCGGGCCGCTTTCCGATCCTGCCAAGGCCGGACCTCACCTGGACGCCCGAGGTCGAGCGCGCCACCGCCCATCTCTACGAGAAGGTGAAGGCGGTCATGCCGCCGGTCGAGTGGCCCTTCCATGCGCCCTATGTGAAGGCGATCAACGAGCTGAAGAAGGTCCGCAACGCCGTCATCCTCGCCCATAACTACCAGACGCCCGAGATCTACCATTGCGTGGCCGATGTGGTGGGTGATTCGCTGCAACTCGCCCGCCTCGCCGCCTCTTCGACGGCGGATGTGATCATTCAGGGCGGCGTGCATTTCATGGCCGAGACCTCCAAGATCCTCAGCCCCGAGAAGACCGTGCTAATCCCCGACAGCAAGGCTGGCTGCTCGCTGGCGGCCTCGATCACCGGCGCGGATGTGCGCGCCCTGCGCGCCGCCTATCCCGGCGTGCCCGTGGTGGCCTATGTGAACACCTCGGCCGATGTGAAGGCGGAGGTCGACATCTGCTGCACCTCCTCCAACGCCCTGCGGGTGGTGGAGAGCCTGGGCGTCGACCGGGTCATCTTCGTGCCCGACCGCTTCCTCGCCCAGAATGTGCAGGCCCAGACCAAGGTGCAGATCATTGCCTGGACCGGCGCCTGCGAGGTGCATGAGCGCTTTACCCCCGAGGAACTGCTGCGGGTCCGCGCCGACGATCCCTCCATCAAGATCATCGCCCATCCCGAATGCCCGCGCGAAGTGGTCGAGGTCTCGGACTTCTCCGGCTCGACGGCGGCCATGATCGATTATGTGAAGACCAACCGCCCCGCCCGGGTGGTTCTGGTGACCGAGTGCTCCATGGCCGACAATGTGGCGGCGGAGACGGCGGGGGTCACCGAATTCATGCGCCCCTGCAACCTCTGCCCCCACATGAAGCGCATCACCCTGCCCAAGATCCTCGACAGCCTCCTGACCATGGGCGAGGAAGTCGTGATCGACCCGGCCATCGCCGCCCGCGCCCGCGCCAGCGTCCAGCGGATGATCGATCTGGGCTGAGGCGGGGCGCTTTGCGGGGATCTGCGGGGAAGGCGCGCGCGCAGGCCTTGCCCCGGGGGCTCAAAACGGCCATGTTCGCAGCAGAATATGCTGGCTATTGCGCCGGTTCGCCAGCGGGCTTGTCTCGCGGCGCCCGATCAGAAAGACGGTTCAGGTGTCGTTCAAGGTTTCGCTCGTTTCCCTCCGCAAGGCGCTCGCCTGCGTGCTGCTGTTTTCCGCCCCTGTCGCCATGGGCGAGGCCAGCGCCCAGACGCGCCGCAGCGTGGCCGTGGGCTCCCCCTTCGAGGTCAGCTCCAGCCCGGCGGGCAATTATCTGGCGGCGCTCATCGCGGGCGCGGATCGCGACACTCTCGCCGCCTCCACCTATTTTCGCGAGGCGCTGCGGTACGATCCCAACAATCGCGAGCTGATGGAGCGGGCCTTCATCGCCTCGCTCTCCAACGGCAACATGCGCGAATCCTTCACCCTCGCCGAACGCATCCTGCGCGGCGACCAGAAGAACGGCCTCGCCCATCTCACCCTCGCCACCCGCGCCATCAAGGCCAAGCAATGGCAGTCCGCGCGCGACTCCCTCAACAAATCCGGCGGTGGCCGCCAGCGCGACATCACCGCCATCCTGCTCAACGCCTGGACCTATGCGGGGCAGGGCGAGGGCAAGCGGGCCATCGATATGCTGGACCGCATCAGGGATGACCGGTTCACCGGCTTTCGCGATTTTCACGCGGGGCTCCTGCTCGATCTGCTCGGCAATGGCGCGGAGGCTGGCAAGCGCCTGAAATCGGCCTATGAGGGCGAGAAGACGAGCCTGCGGGTGGTCGACGCCTATGGCCGCCATCTTGCGCGTCGGGGCGAGCGCGAGGAGGCGAAGGCCGTGTATCAGGCCTTCGACCGCCTTCTGCCGCGTCACCCCATCATTCGCGCGGCCCTGAGCGCGCTGGAGGCCAACAAGCCCCTCGAACCCCTCGTGCGCAACGCGGGCGCGGGCGCGGCGGAGGTCTTCTATGGGCTGGGCGCCGTGGGCGGGCAGCAGAATGATTCGCTGGCGGCCATGGTCTATCTGCGCATGGCGCTGCATCTGGAGCCCGACCATGGTCTGGCGGTCATCACTCTCGCCGATATTTTCGAGCGTCTGAAGCGCTATGAGCGCGCCCTCGACGTCTACGAAATGATCCCCGAGAAATCGCCGCTGCGCGCCAATGCGCAGATCCAGTCCGGCCTGATTCTGGAATCCATGGGCCGGTCAGATGAGGCCCTGAAGCATCTGCAAGCCATCGTCGCCGATGAGCCCAAGGATATCGAGGCCGTGACGGCGCTCGCCAATCTGCAACGCGCGCGCAAGGAATTCGCCGAGGCCGCCAAGACCTACACGCGCGTGATTGATCTGATCGGACCGCCCGCGCGCGGCGACTGGACCCTGTTCTACTTCCGCGGCATCGTTTACGAGCGCTCGAAGCAATGGCCGCTGGCGGAAGCCGATTTTAAAAAGGCGCTGGAGCTTTTCCCTGAACAGCCGCTGGTGTTGAATTATCTGGGCTATTCCTGGGTCGATCAGAACATGAACCTGGAGGAGGGCCTGCGCCTGCTGCGCCGCGCCGTGCAACTGCGTCCCGATGACGGTTATATCATCGACAGCCTGGGCTGGGCCCACTACCGCATGGGCCGTTTCGAAGAGGCCTTGCGCGAACTCGAGCGCGCCATCGAGCTGAAGCCCGGCGATCCCGTCATCAACGACCATCTGGGCGATGTCTATTGGCGCGTGGGCCGCAAGCTGGAAGCCTATTTCCAGTGGAACCACGCCCGCGACCTCAAGCCCGAGCCGGAAGATCTCGAGCGCATTCTGAAGAAGATCGAGAGCGGTCTTGAAGATGCGCCCAAGCCCACCTCCGCCGAGGCCGAGGCCAAGAAGAATGGCGGCTGAGGCGCGCCGTTGCTCATGCTGATCGACCGCGCCCTCGCCAAGATCAATCTCACCCTGCATATCGAGGGGCGCAGGCCTGACGGCTGGCATGCGCTGGAAAGCCTCGTCTGCTTTGCGGGCAAGTCCGACGCGTTGACCCTGACCCCGGGCGGCGCCCTGTCGCTCACGGTCGATGGTCCCACCGCGATGGCGGCGGGGGATGGGGATGACAATCTGGTGCTGCGCGCCGCGCGCCATCTCGCGGGGCTGGTCCCGGGGCTCGCCATGGGCGCCTTCCATCTCACCAAGCGCCTGCCGGTGGCGGCGGGGGTTGGCGGCGGCTCCGCCGATGCAGCGGCGGCCCTGCGCTTGCTGGCGCAGGCCAATGGGCTTTCCATGGACGATGAACGGGTGATGGCGGCTGCGAGGGCCACGGGCGCCGATGTGCCGGTCTGCGTGGGCTCCAAAGCGCGCATGATGCGCGGCGTCGGCGGCGATCTTGGCCCCACCCTGCGCCTGCCGCCGCTCTTTGCAGTGCTCGTCAATCCCGGCGTGCCCGTGGAGACGAAATCGGTTTTCGCACGCATTGGTCTGGCGCCGGGCCAGAGCCTGGGCGGCGGGGCCCATCCTGTGATTCCCGATGGCGTCTCCTTCGATCAGCTGCTGCCCCTGCTGCGCAAGGGCCGCAATGATATGGAGGATGCGGCGAGCATCGTCGCGCCGGTGATTGGCTCGGTGATCGCGGTCCTGTCGGCGGCGCGTGGGTGCAAGCTGGCGCGCATGTCAGGCTCGGGCGCCACCTGTTTCGCCCTCTTCGAGACCTGCCACGCCGCGAGCAAGGCGGCCAAGGTCATCCGCCGGGATCACCCAATCTGGTGGGTGGCGGCGACCCTGCTGCGGTGAGGCTTGTCAGGCTTCCCCGAACACCCGGCGGAAGATCGTGTCCACATGTTTCAGGTGGTAGCCGAGGTCGAAGAGTTCTTCGAGTTCGGCGTCGCTGAGGCGCTCCTTCACAGCCTTGTCCGCCTTGAGAAGCGTCAGGAAGTCGCCCTCGCCGCGCCAGACCGGCATGGCGTTGCGCTGGACATAGCTATAGGAATCCTCGCGGCTCACGCCCTTCTGGGTGAGCGCCAGCAGCACCCGCTGGGAATGGATGAGCCCGCCCAGCCGATCCAGATTCTTCTGCATGTTTTCAGGGTAGACGATCAGCTTGTCGATGACCCCGGTGAGGCGGGCCAGCGCGAAGTCGAGGGTCACGGTGGCGTCGGGTCCGATCATGCGCTCGACGCTGGAGTGGGAAATATCCCGCTCATGCCAGAGCGCCACATTCTCCATGGCGGGCAGGGCCATGCCGCGCACGAGGCGGGCGAGGCCCGTCAGGTTTTCCGTCAGCACGGGGTTGCGCTTGTGGGGCATGGCTGAGGAGCCCTTCTGGCCCTCGGAGAAGAACTCTTCGGCTTCCAGCACTTCCGTGCGCTGCATGTGCCGCACCTCGATGGCGAGGCGCTCGATGCAGGAGGCGACAACGCCAAGGGTCGCGAAGAAGGCCGCGTGGCGGTCGCGCGGGATCACCTGGGTGGAGACCGGCTCCACCGCAAGGCCAAGCGCCGCCGCCACATGCTCTTCCACGCGCGGGTCGATATTGGCGAAGGTGCCCACGGCGCCCGAAATGGCGCAGGTGGCGATCTCCTTGCGGGCCTGCACGAGGCGCTCGCGGCAGCGGGTGAATTCGGCGTAGGCTTGCGCCAGCTTGAGGCCGAAGGTCACGGGCTCCGCATGGATGCCGTGGGAGCGGCCGATGACCGGGGTCATCTTGTGCTCGAAGGCGCGGCGCTTGAGGGCGGCGAGCAGCGCGTCTACATCGGCGATGAGGAGATCGGAGGCGCGGGCGAGCTGGACGGCGAGGCACGTGTCCAGCACATCCGATGAAGTCATGCCCTGATGGACGAAGCGCGAATCCGGCCCGATGAATTCGGCCAGATGGGTCAGGAAGGCGATGACGTCATGCTTGGTGACCCGCTCGATCTCGTCGATGCGGTCCACGTCGAAGGTCACATTCCCGGCCTTCTCCCAGATCGCCCTGGCGCTCTCCTTGGGGATGACGCCGATGTCGGCCAGCGCATCGCAGGCATGGGCCTCGATTTCGAACCAGATGCGGAAACGGGCCTGAGGCTCCCAGATGGCGACCATCTGCGGACGGGAATAGCGGGGGATCATGGGCGAACTCGCGGGTTGTGTGGGCTGCCCATAGCATGGGGAGCGCGGGGGGCAAACCCCGCGCATTTTTCTTCAGTCTTCGAGCAGATGGCCCACGCCCGCCTCGCGCGCCCAGAATTCCCAGCCGCGCTTGAGGGCGGGGGATTCGGTGTCGAGCTTGAGCCGCGCCTCCACCTCGCCGCGCGACAGCGAAATGAACTCGCCCATGCGCATGGCGTTCATCATCACCCGGGCGTTGCGGGGGATGAAGACCGAGAGGCGCACGAGATCATTGATCGAGCGGCCCACGCAAACAAAGCCATGGCCGCGCATGAGCGCCAGCCGGTTGCAGTCGAGGCAGGTGGCCAGATCCCGTCCCTGCGCCATGTTGGTGACCAGCAGGGTGGTCTCGTCGCCGAACTTGTCGGCGATGTCCCAGACCGGAACCTCCGCGCCCATGTCGCCCACATTGTGGATGACGGGCCGCAGCCGCACCTTCTTCGAGATGGAGAAGGGCAGCACATCCTCCGCATGGGAATGCAGCACGGCCATCACATCGGGCCTGCGCTCATAGGCGGCGCCGTGGATATAGCGTTCGAGATAGAGCGGGCGCTTCTCGTCAGGGTTTACGGTGGTTCCATCGAGATGGAACTCTATGATGTCCTCCTCCTCCACGATGGCGGGGCTGAGCGAGCGCGCCAGGAGATATTTGTTGGGGTCGTGGGGATGGCGGATGCTCACATGGCCATAGGCGTCGAGCACATCGTTTTTGGCCAGAATGCGGTTGGCGATGACCACATCGCGTTTGACCCGTGTGAGAGCGTCCATTTTCGTTTCATCCCGTTGCACTGCGTTGCGTGGCGGGATGATAGGCGCTCGGGGCCAGCGCGGGAAGGGCGCCCTTGCAGAAAAGGGCGCCGATTCCCTTTGCGATCACCAACGACGCCAGCCGTAGTGGCGGTGGTGGTGGTGACGCCGATGGTTGGGAACCCAGAAGCAGCGATAGGGGCCGCAGACCCAGCGCACCGCGTCGATCTGTGCGCCCAGGCCCGGGACGGCGGGCGTAAAGCCCATGGGCATGGCGGAGGCGGTGGGGGCGCCGAGGGTCAGGGCGCCAAGAGCGAGGGCTGCGGCGAGGCTGCTTTTCAGTGTGCTGGTCATCTCAGATCCTCCCTTAGGGATGGATCTGTTCTAGCGCAGCGTCACTGAGGCGAGGCTGAACGGGGAGTTCATAATCCGTTCAGCTTGGCCGCCTCAGACCATCTCGCCACGCGCCGACAGCGCCGCCGCGCGGATGGCGGCGATGTTGGGGGCATAGGCGCTCTTGCCGCCCTTGAACACGGCGGAGCCCGCCACGAGCCAGTTGGCGCCGGCGGCGACCACCTCGCCCGCATTGGCGGCGGTGACGCCGCCATCGACTTCCAGATCAATGTCGCGGCCGCGGATCATGTTGGCGACGTTGCGGATCTTGGTGAGCGCCGAGGGAATGAAGCTCTGGCCGCCAAAGCCGGGGTTGACGGACATGAGCAGCACCAGATCCACCATGTCGAGCACCGGCTCCAGCACGCTCTCATGCGTGCCGGGATTGATGACCACGCCCGCCTTCTTGCCCAGCGCCCGCACCGCCTGCAAGGAGCGATGCAGATGCGGCCCCGCCTCCACATGGACGGTGATGATGTCCGCCCCCGCCTTGGCGAAGGCCTCCAGATAGAGATCCACGGGGGAGATCATCAGATGCACGTCGAAGGGGGCCTCGGTGACGTGGCGGATCGACTGCATGACCATGGGGCCAAAGGAAATATTGGGCACGAAATGCCCGTCCATGATGTCCACATGCACCACATCGGCGCCCGCTTGCATCACATCGCGCACCTCCTCGCCAAGGCGGGAGAAATCGGCGGAGAGGATCGAGGGGCAGATCTTGAGAGGGCGCATGGGCATGTCCTGTCAGGGGGTCGCCGGGGCGGTAGCATCTGGGGGCGGGGGAGTCCATGGCCTCTGCGCACTGGCAGGCGTAGCCGTCGCAGGCTATGACTAGCCCCTCACAGGGCGGGAACAGGTCGGGGCAGGCGCAACGGCGTGGGGACGTCCGGCCTCGACAGGACCCATGACGCAGATTGACCGCCCGACATCGCGCGCCTTTGCGCCGAATGGACCCCTGATCTGGGGCCTCACGGCCACCCAGATCATGGGTTGGGGCAATCTCTACCATTGCTTTCCGCTCTATATGCAGCAGATGCAGATGGAGTTCGGCTGGTCCATGACCGAGACCTCCATTTCCCTCACCATCGGCCTCGTGGTGGCCGATCTCATCGCGATCCCCATCGGCCAATGGGTGGATCGGCGGGGCGGCCATCTCATCATGACCGTGGGCGCGGCCATGGGGGCGGCGCTGTTGGTGTTCTGGTCGCAGGTTGAGACGCTCTGGGGCCTTTACGTCATCTGGGCCTGCATGGGCGTGGCCCAGGGCTTTTCGCTGGGCATGGTGCCCGCCGCCGTGGTGACGGCCAATGTGCGCGATTACCGGCGCGGGCTGGCCTATGTGTCCTTCTTCTCCTCGCTCGCGGGCACCATCGCCATTCCGCTGGTGAGCCTGCTCATCTCCGCCGTGGGCTGGCGCCATTCGCTGATGGTGCAGGCGGGGGTGCAGGTGCTGGGGCCGGTCTGCGTCAACGCCATCATCCTGCGGGGCACAAGGGGCGGCTCGGGCGAGCGGAGCAAGCCGGGCGTCCCGCGCGAGCCCTCGCCCGTTGGCGCCGTCATGCGCACGCGCACCTTCTGGTTTCTGGCGGTCGCCTGCAGCATCCACTGGTTCACCTCCATGGGCCTGTCCATGCATATCCTGCCGCTCATGCAGGAGAGGGGCATGAGCTTGCAGACGTCGGTGGCCCTGATGATGATCAATGGCCCTGCGGCGGTCGTGGGGCGGCTGATGATGTTCTTTCTGGTGCCGGGCAATTCGGGGATCGTCACGGGGCGATTCATGTTCCCCATGTTTGCGGCGGGCACGCTGCTGCTGGCGCTGGCCTCGGATTTCCCCAGTTTCGTGGCCTATGCCGTGATCTTCGGCATGTCGGCGGGGGTGCTGATGATCGTGCGCCAGACCAGCGTGGCCGAGATTTTCGGCACGCGCGGCTATGGGGCGATCTCTGGCGCGCTGGCCACGGTCTCCATCGTGCCGCGCACCACGGGCACTCTGGCCCTGGCTGTGATCCACGACTGGTTCGGCAGCTATGATCAGGTGGTGTGGATCCTGTTCGGTCTGACGCTGGTGGGCACGGTGGCTTTCTATCTGGCGGCGGCGTCGCGGCGGGGGGATTGAATGCAAACGGCGGCCCGCAGGGGAGCCGCCGCGCAAAATCTCGAAGCTGATGTTATCAGATCTTGCCGTGGGTGCCGTCGCACAGGGGGCGGTTCACGGATTCCTTGCAGCCGCAGAAATAGGCCTTGCCGTCCTTCGGCGCGGTGTAGCGGATGGGGCCGATGGTGCTGCCCGCCTTGTGGGAGCCGTCACACAGGGGCTGCTTCTTGGACAGGCCGCAGGCGCACCAGGTGTAGTTCTTGCCGGCCTCGACTTCGAGGGCATAGGGAGCCTTCTGGGCGGCGACGGGGTGGGTGAGCTTGCTGTCGGACATGTTTCCTCCTGGGAGCCTGCTGTTCATGAGCCTGCTGGTGTCGCCGGCGTGAGTCCTATTGTTCTGGCTGCGCCGGTTTTTGTCCAGCCCGAACCCTGATTTTCGGCGTTTCAGGCGGCGCCGCCCGCCTCCGTCTTCAGCCAGGCCGCGCCGCAGGCCTTGGCCAGCTCGCGCACCCGCAGAATATAGCTCTGCCGCTCCGTGACGGAAATCACCCCCCGGGCGTCCAGCAGATTGAACCGGTGCGACGCTTTGATGCACTGGTCATAGGCGGGCAGGACCATCTCGTGCCGCTCGCCCCGGTCGCCCTTTTCCAGCAGGGCCTTGCACTCGGCCTCGGCGTCGCGGAACTGGCGGAACAGGGCCTCGGTGTCGGCATGTTCGAAGTTGTGGCGGGAATATTCCTTCTCCGCCTGCAAGAACACGTCCCCGTAGGAGATGCGCTCGTCGCCATCCAGACCGTTGAAATTGAGGTCGTAGACATTCTCAACGCCCTGCACATATATGGCGAGGCGCTCCAGACCATAGGTCAACTCGCCCGAGACAGGGGCGCATTCGATGCCCGCCACCTGCTGGAAATAGGTGAACTGGCTGACTTCCATGCCATCGCACCAGCATTCCCAGCCAAGGCCCCAGGCGCCCAGGGTGGGGCTCTCCCAGTCGTCCTCGACAAAGCGGATGTCATGCAGGGCGGCGTCCACGCCAATGGCGGCGAGCGAGCGCAGGTAGAGATCCTGCAGGTCCGGCGGGGAGGGCTTCAGGATCACCTGAAACTGGTAATAATGCTGGAGCCGGTTGGGATTTTCCCCATAGCGCCCGTCCTTGGGGCGGCGCGAGGGTTGCACATAGGCGGCCTTCCAGGGCTTGGACCCAAGGGAGCGCAGGGTCGTGGCGGGATGGAAGGTGCCAGCCCCCACCTCCATGTCATAGGGCTGCAAGATCACGCAGCCCTGCTCCGCCCAGAAGCGCTGGAGCGTGAGGATCAGGCCCTGAAAGGACCGGGCGGGATCAAGCGATGGCGACATGGTGGAGCCCTGATGATGTGGCGCGCAACCTATTGGGGCGGGCCGCGCCGGTCAACGGGCAAGGGCGGAGGCGGTCGCGGAGAGCCGCCCAGATGAACGCCAGATGAATGGCCCGCTCAGGCCCGGTTCAGGGGCCGTGGCGCAAGGTGCTTTCACGTCTGGCGAATCCCCCCTCGGCCAGGCGGTTCCTCCCGCTCTTGCCGGCCCTTCGCGGGGCCGGTTTTTTGTGAGGTCGCCTCGGGGTTGATCACTTTTCAGGGAAAGCGCATTTTCCGCTTCCCTGCGGTCGTCCCAAACGACATGTTCCCTCCCCTAATGATCCAAGCTGGAGAGTTCCCTTGAAGATCCTGTCGACCTCGGCCACCCTGACGCTCGCGCTCACCCTGGCCCAGCCCGCTGCCGCCCAGGCGCCTGCCGATTTCTTCAAGGGCAAGACCCTGACCATCTATGTCGGCCTGTCGGCAGGGGGTGGTTACGACATGAACGCGCGGCTTCTCAGCCGTCACTTCGGCAAATATATCCCGGGCAACCCCACGGTGGTGGTGCGCAACATGCCGGGCGCGGGCGGTCTGGTCATGACCAACCATGTGGCGAATGTCTCGCCCAAGGACGGGCTGCATCTGGGCGCCCCCCAGCGCGGCGTGCCCTTCGAACCCCTGCTGGGTCAGGATTCCAAGGCCAAGTTCGATCCGCGCACCCTCAACTGGATTGGCAGCGTGAATTCCGACACCAGCCTCGCCCTCGTCCACAAGCGCACGGGCATCAAGACCTGGAAGGATCTGCGCAATAGCGACACGATCATCGCGGGTACTGGGGTGGGCACAGAAAGCGTTGTCGTGCCCTATGTGCTGCGCAATCTCATGGGTCTCAAGTTCAAGGTCATCGCGGGCTTTCCCGGCGGCAGCGAGATGAATCTCGCTCTGGCGCGCGGCGAGGTCGATGGACGCGGCACCTTCTCCTGGACCAGCCTGAAGCCCAATTACAAGGAATGGGTCGAAAGCGGCGATTACATCATGCTGTTCCAGATGGGCCTGCGCAAACACAAGGATTTGCCCGATGTGCCGCTGGTGATCGATCTGGCCGAGACCGAAGAGCTCAAGCGCCTGCTGAAGATCCAGTTCACCGCCTTTGAACTCGGCCGCCCCATCTTCGCCGCCGAAGGCGTCCCCGCCGACCGCATCGCCACCCTGCGCAAGGCCTTCGATGATTCGATGAAGGACAAGGATCTGATGCTAGAAGCCGAAAAGAGCGACCAGGAGGTCAATCCCATGTCCGGGCAGGAAATGCAGGACATCTTCAAGGAGATCTACGAGACGCCGAAGGATCTGGTCGCCCGTCTGGCGGCGGCATCGGTGGAGAAGGCGGATTTGAAGATTCTGGAAGGCGCCAAGAGTGGGGGGGATTGAGCCCCCTCACCCCTCTCCCAACACCGCCTCCCCCCGATGCAGCGCCTCCATCAGCGGCGTAAATCCCGCCCCTTCATGCAGCATCAACCCCGGCAGAATCCGCAGCGGCGCGCGGCTGCCCTTCACGCCCCGCACGATGATCCGATGCGCAGGCTCCCCCGCCCTCGGGTGGATCGGCAGCACGCTGAGGGCGCCGAAGCGGCCCTCGCAGGCGCCCAACACCTCCCCCAGATGATCGGCCCTGTGGATCAGGGCCAGGCGACCGCCGGGACGGGTCAGGGCGGCCACGGCGCGCATCCAGGCCTCCAGCCCGCCGCCTCCCGCCTCATGGGCATGGGCGGCGGCGCGGCGGGGGTCGGGGGAGACGCGGGCCTGCCCGGGCGCCAGCCAGGGCGGATTGGTGGCCACCATGTCGGCGAAGCCGTCCGTGAGCTCCGCAGCCCGTCTGGCGCGGGCCTGCGTCAGGTCGGCCTCCACCACCTGCGCCCGGTCTTCCAGTCCGTTCAGGGCCACATTGGCGCGGGCGAGGTGGGCGGTGAGGGGATCGCGCTCGATCAGGGTCACACGCAGAGCGGGGGCGCGTAGCGCGACGGCGAGGCCTACCGCGCCCACGCCCGCACCCGCATCCACCAGCACGCCCTCGCTCAGCCCTATGGCGGCGGCCAGCAGCACCGCGTCCGTGCCCGCCCGATGGCCGCGCGCGGGTTGGCGCAGGCGCAGCCGCCCGCCCAGAATCGCGTCCTCGACGGTCTCGTCACTCACGGCGCGTCCCGCAATTCATGCTCCAGCCCGGCTTCCGTCAGCAGGCGACGGGCCTGAGCGAACTGGCTTTCGTCCACCAGAACCCGCCGGGGCAGGAATCCGGTGGAGCCTTCCAGTGCGCTCATGTGGGTATCTGCTACGAAAAAGCGCACACCCCCCTCCCGGAAGATGGCCTCCACCAGCGAAATCAGCACGAGATCATTGGTGCGCAAGAGCTCTTTCATAAAGCCTTTCAATAGCTTGATCTTTGATCCGAGGGGCCTGCCCCTTCGTAGAGGCTGTCAGGTTCCCCGCATCTTCGCAAGTCCGTCAGGCTTGCCCGCAGCGGGCGGCGCCCGTAAGTTGCAGCGCGTTCTGAAGCATAAGGATTTTACTGGTGGGCGTCGTCATCTCTCTTGAAGACAAGGGCAAAGAGCCCGGCCTTGCAAGCCTTTCGGGGCTGGCGGCGCCTGATCTGGAACGGGTCAACCAGGTGATTCTCTCGCGCACCGGGTCGGATGTGGCGATGATTCCCGAAGTGGCCAATCATCTCATTTCCTCCGGGGGTAAGCGCCTGCGGCCCATGCTCACCCTGGCCATGGCCGGTCTGTGCGGCTATCGGGGCGAGGGTCATGTGAAGCTCGCGGCCTCCGTCGAGTTCATGCACACCGCCACGCTCCTCCATGACGATGTGGTGGATCAGAGCGACATGCGCCGGGGCAAGGCCGCCGCGCGCATGCTCTGGGGCAACGAGGCCAGCGTGCTGGTGGGCGACTTTCTGCTGGGGCAGGCCTTTCGCATGATGGTGGAGGTGGGCTCCCTGCCGTGCCTCGACGTGCTCTCCACCGCCGCCACGGTCATCGCCGAAGGCGAGGTGATGCAGCTCGCCGCCGCCAAGAACATGCAGACCTCCGAAGACGAATATCTGGACGTCATCCGCGCCAAGACCGCCGCGCTCTTCGCCGCCGCCTGCGAGGTCGGCCCCATCCTCGCCAGCCGTCCCAAGGCCGAGGTCGCGGCCTGCCGCAGCTATGGCTCTAACCTCGGCATCGCCTTCCAGCTCATCGACGATGCACTGGACTATGGCGGCACCTC
>CAMDOY010000046.1 GCA_945903655.1 Rhizobium sp. Q54
AGCCAGCCAGCAGTTTCTCGTGGCGTTGGAGGCCGTTAGTGTGGACGAGCTTTGCAAAAAGGCCGAAGCGGGCGCTGTTTTCGGGGAAAAAGAGATCCATTCGGATTTCACCATTTAGTGAATGTTATTTTCTTTAATTACCGTGCTAAAAACGGTAAACTACAAAAATCGACCTGAGAGGGAGAGTGCGATGAGCTTTGCGGACAAGAAGCCCGGCCGTGGCCGGATCTATGGCTCCATCACCGAGACGATTGGCGATACGCCGCTGGTGCGGCTGGACCGCCTCGCCAAAGAAAAGGGCGTAAAGGCCAACCTTCTGGCCAAACTGGAATTTTTCAATCCGATTTCCAGCGTCAAGGATCGCATCGGCGTCGCCATGGTCGATGCGCTGGAAGCGGCGGGCAAGATCACCCCCGGCAAGACCCATCTGGTGGAGCCGACGTCGGGGAATACGGGTATTGCGCTCGCCTTCGTGGCGGCGGCGCGGGGCTACAAGCTGAGCCTCGTCATGCCCGAGTCCATGTCCATCGAGCGCCGCAAGATGCTGGCCCTGCTCGGTGCCGAACTCGTGCTGACCCCCGCGCCCCAGGGCATGAAGGGCGCCATCGCCAAGGCGCAGGAAATCGTCGCCTCATCCCCCGACGCCATCATCCCCCAGCAATTCGAAAATCCCGCCAATCCCGACATCCACCGCCGCACCACGGCGGAGGAGATCTGGAACGACACCGAGGGCGGCGTCGATTTCGTGGTCTCGGGCGTGGGTACCGGCGGCACGATCACCGGCATCGGCCAGGTGCTGAAGGCCCGCAAGCCCTCCCTCAAGATGGTGGCGGTGGAGCCCGAGGACTCGCCGGTCCTGTCAGGCGGCCAGCCCGGACCCCACAAGATTCAGGGCATCGGCGCTGGTTTCGTGCCGGGCGTGCTCGACCGTTCCGTCATCGATGAAGTCGTGACTGTCGGCAACCAGACCGCTTTCGAGACCTCCCGTCATCTCGCGCGGATCGAGGGCATCCCGGTGGGCATCTCCTCGGGCGCATCCGTGGCGGCCGCGCTGGAGATCGGCGCGCGGCCGGGCATGGAGGGCAAGAACATCGTCATCATCATTCCCTCCTTCGCCGAGCGCTATCTTTCGACGGCTCTGTTCGAGGGGCTCTGACGACCACAGGGAGGGACGACGTCCTCGTCGTCCCTGTCTCGCAAACAAGGCCAGAGGAACCGGGCGACGAGACGTCGCCCCTCCAGACATGGACGACGGGACGTCGTCCCTCCTGGGCCTTTTCATTTCCTGCGGGCTCCGCTACCCCTTGAGGGCTGATGCGGAGGCTTCCCATGAATACGATCATCGTCGAGCGCCACGACAGGGTCTGCCTCGTGCGCCTCAATCGCCCGCAGGCCCTCAACGCCCTGAACGCCGAGCTGATTGATGAATTGAATCAAGCCCTCGACGCCTTCGAGGCGGATGCGGAGCTGGGCTGCCTCGTGCTCACCGGCTCCGAGAAGGCCTTCGCCGCTGGCGCGGATGTGAAGGAGATGCAGGCCAAGACCTATATGGAGGCCTACCTCGAGGACTTCATTTCCAAGTGGGAGCGCCTCACCCGCACCCGCAAGCCGGTGATTGCGGCAGTGGCGGGCTTTGCGCTGGGTGGGGGCTGCGAACTCGCCATGATGTGCGACTTTATTCTGGCCGCCGACAATGCGAAATTCGGCCAGCCAGAGATCCGCATCGGCACCATTCCGGGCGCGGGCGGCACCCAGCGGCTCACCCGTTTCGTGGGCAAGTCCAAGGCCATGGAGCTCTGCCTCACCGGCCGTATGATGGATGCGGCGGAGGCCGAGCGCAGCGGGCTTGTTTCCCGCGTTCTTCCCCTCGCCGATCTTGTGCCCGAGGCCCTGAAAGCGGCGGCGACCATTGCGGGCTTCTCACAGCCTGCGGTCATGATGGCCAAGGAGGCGGTGAACCGCGCCTATGAGACCACGCTGGCGGAGGGAATCCGCTTCGAGCGCCGGGTGTTCCATTCCACCTTCGCCACCCAGGACCAGAAGGAAGGCATGGCCGCCTTCGTCGAAAAGCGCAGCCCCCATTTCACCAATCGCTGAGGTTTCCATGACAGCCCCCCTCCGTGGCGTGATCGCCGCCATCGCCACGCCCATCACCGCTGACCAGAAGCCCGACGAGGCCCGCTTTTTGAAGCTCGGCCAGTATCTTCTCGATAACGGCTGCGACGCCCTCAATGTGCTGGGCACCACCGGCGAGGCGACCTCCTTCGCCCTGGGCCACAGGCTCTCGTTGATGAGCGCCGCCGCAGGCAAGCTCGATCGCAAGCGCATGATGGTGGGGACGGGCGCGGCGGCCCTTGGCGACGCCATCGCCCTCACGCGCCATGCGGCGGAGCTGGGCTTCGCGGGCGCGCTTGTTTTGCCACCCTTCTATTACAAGGGCGTGAGCGAAGACGGCGTCTTCGCCTATGTCAGCGCCATTGTGGCGGCGACGGCGGCGACCCCTGTTCCGCTCTATCTCTATCATTATCCCGCGCTGTCGGGCGTGCCTTATACGCCGGAGCTGGTGGGGCGGCTGATCGAGGCCTTTCCGGCGCGGATCGTGGGCCTCAAGGATTCTTCGGGCGATCTGCCCTTCGAGCGGCTGCTGGCCGAGCGCCACAAGGGCTTCTCCGTCTTCCCCGCCAATGAGGCGACCTTGCTGGAGGGCCGCAGCGGCCTCTTCGCGGGCTGCATTTCCGCCACCTGCAATCTCAATGCGGATCTCTGCGCCAAGGCCTGGCATGGGGGCGACGTCGAGGCTCTTGCGACGGCGGTCTCCATCCGCAAGCTCTTCGACGGCAAGCCGCTGGTGGCGGGCGTGAAGGCGGGCCTGGCCCATGTCCATCGCGACTCCGCGATAGCCCAACCCATGCCGCCCCTGACCGCCTGGCCGCAGGCGGAGGCCGTGGATCTGTCCGCTCGCCTTGATGCGGCGCGGGGTTAAGTGAAGTTGTGCCGGGAATTTGCCGAAATCGCCTCTCATGGCGTTGACGGCGTGACGGGATAGCGACTATAAGCCACCCACTCGCCGTGGCCCTCCCGGGCCCGGCACGACTTTTTTGCGGCTGGCCCTCGGGCGGCCAGCTTTATCGAGGAAATCATGGCTAACACAGCTTCAGCCAAAAAGGCCGTCCGCAAGATCGAGCGCCGCACTGCGGTGAACCGCTCGCGCCGTTCGCAGATGCGCACCTATGTCCGCAAGGTCGAGGAGGCCCTCGCCTCTGGCGACGCCGCCGCCGCCCAGGCCGCCCTGCATGCCGCCGAGCCCTTGGTGATGCGCGCCTCGCAGAAGGGCATCATTCACAAGAACACCGCGTCGCGGAAAATCTCGCGCCTCACCGTTCGCGTGAAGGCTCTGGCGAAGTAGTCAAGCCTTTGATGTGACGAAGCCGTCACATTGGTCTGTAAAGCCCGGCGCCCAAGCGTCGGGCTTTTTGCTATTTAAAACGCCGCTCCAAAGATTGATTTCAAGCACGATCAAAGGGATGAAAAATTGAATCTGAAGCTCTGGGTGTGAGCATAAATTTCCTTTTTATTTCATAGACTTATGCGCAAAGGAGAAAAGCCTTTGCCGCCCGCGCCACTTGACTCTTTCAATCGTGTTTGCGCGCCAAAAAATCCGCATGCGGAACGATTGGGGGACTGCTCCGGAATGGCTTCGTCAAAGTGAATTGAATCAGGGGGTTGTGCTCGTCAATCCCAAAAAAGAAATCGTTTCAAATCAGCCTCTGAATGGCCAAGCCCTAGTTTTGAGAATATGACGGTTGCGTGGCGGTTTGAGTGTGCTAATCGTTAATGACGGTCGCAATTGACACAGAGCGAACGGATACTGATGCTGAGCGTCCTGATGTGCGTCCGCCCAAGACTTCTAAAGGTTTTGGGTAAGTAACGTAACAGGTTTCGAGCGTCTGACATCCGCGAACTTGCTCGTTGCTTCCGCAGGTCGTCTTCAGGGACGCATCCTTAGATTGTTGGTGGGGCTGAGTTGCAGAGACTTTCTGCAATTGGGGGATTCATGTGCCAAAATAGCAATATCTCTACTGCGAGAGACCTGTCGGCACAGCCACGCCCATCGGCCTCCGACATTTTGGCTTATCGCGATCTGCAGGGGTTTCCTGTGCTTGCGCTCAATGGGGCGCGATCTCATCGGCGCACTTTTTCCAGCTAGTGTTTTGCGTTCGCGGCGGCCCCATCCGGGCTGCGGTCCTCTTCCGATGAAAAGAAGCCAATTCCTATGATGAATCCTCGTGCGTCCGCGCCTCGTCTCGAAGCCGCGCAGACCCAGACAGAAGATGAAAAAACCCATGCGGAGGCCTGGAGCCGGTCTTGCCGGCGCCTGCGCGCGGAACTGGGCGAGGACGTGTTCAGCTCCTGGTTCGGTCGGCTTGAGCTCGATAGCGTGCGCGATGGCGTGGCGCATTTGTCCGTGCCCACGCGCTTTCTCAAGAGCTGGATCCAGTCTCATTACACCGACAAGATTCTCGCCACCCTGAGCGTGGAGGCGCCTGACGTCGCCGCCATTCTGGTGGATGTGCGAACGTCTGCCCGCCCCGCTGTGGCGCGTGGCACGGTTCTGGAGCACCGCAGCCCTCCGGTCGGCGGCTACATGGGCGCCGCCGCCGGTGGCGCTTCGGGTGGCGTCTCCTCCGAGCGTCCGTCCGTCACCTTCGAGGACGCGGCGCGTTCGTCGAGCGATGCGGTGCGTCCGCTGCGCGCCCAGCCCGTCTCTGATGCGGATGGCTTGTCCAGCTCGCCGCTGGACCGCCGCCTGACCTTCTCGACCTTTCTGGTCGGTAAATCCAACCAGCTCGCCCATGCGGCGGCCCAGCGGATCGCCTCTGCGGCGCCGGGCGAGGCGCCCATCTATAATCCGCTCTATCTTCATTCGGCCGTGGGGCTTGGAAAGACCCATCTGCTGCAGGCCATCGGCCATGCGGCGAGCGACGCTGGAAAGCGTGTCATCTATCTGACCGCCGAGAAGTTCATGTATCGCTTTGTCTGCGCCCTGAAGGCCCAGACCTCCATCGCCTTCAAGGAAAAACTGCGCGGCATCGATGTGCTGCTCATTGACGATGTGCAGTTCCTTCAGGGCAAATCGATCCAGCAGGAGTTCTGCCACACGCTGAACGCCCTGATTGACGCGGGTCGGCAGATCGTGGTCGCCGCCGACCGGCCCCCCTCCGATCTGGAAAGCCTGGAGGAGCGCGTGCGCTCGCGCCTGGCGGGCGGGCTCTGCGTGGAGATGGGCGGGCTGGATGAAGCCCTGCGCCTGAAGATCCTGGAAATGCGCATCGCCGCCGCCAGGGTCTCCCAGCCGGGCTTTGACGTGCCAGCGCCCGTAGCCGCCTATGTGGCGCGCGTCATCGAGACCAATGGCCGCGACCTCGACGGCGCCGTGAGCCGCTTGCTGGCCCGCGTCACCCTCACCGGCGCCGCGCTGACCGTGGAGATGGCGGAAGACGCCATTCGCGATCTCGTGCGCACCCGCGAGCCCAAGCGCGTCAAGATCGAGGACATCCAGAAGCTCGTGGCGAACCATTACAATGTGAGCCGCGCGGATATTCTGTCCTCGCGCCGCACCGCCACCGTGGTGCGCCCGCGCCAGATCGCCATGTATCTCTCGAAGATCCTGACGCTGCGCTCCCTGCCGGAAATCGGCCGCCGCTTCGGCGGGCGCGACCACACGACCGTGCTGCACGCGGTCCGCAAGATCGAGGGCCTGGCGGGCAAGGACGGCTCGCTGCTGGAAGAGATCGAGTTGTTGAAGCGGATGCTGGTGGAGTAGGGGTTAGGCAGTCGGCAGTCGGCATTAGGCAGTCGGGGCTTTTAGGCCTGTGATCAAAGACCCGCTCCCATTGGGGCGGGTTTTTGCTTGCCGGTGGTCTGTTCCCAACAAAACCTTCCCGACTGCCGACACCCCCACCGCCACATTCCCTCTGGTCACGGGCGGAAAGATGCTCTTTATTGCCGGGCCGGGCGCTTCGCCCCTGACCAACGAAAAGCAGAGGACTTCCATGGGAGAGCACATTACCCTGACCGCCGAAGACGGCGTCACCATTGGCGCCTATGTGGCCAAGCCCGCTGGCGCGCCGCGCGGCGGCATTGTCGTCATCCAGGAAATTTTCGGCGTCAACCACCACATCCGTGCGGTCGCTGACAGCTATGCGGCGCAGGGCTACCTCGCCGTCGCCCCCGCGCTTTATGACCGCGTAACGCCCAATTACGAGTCCGGCTACGAGCAGGCCGACATGCAGGCGGGCGTGGCCACGCGCGGCAAGACCGACGCGGCGAAGGTCATGCTGGACGTGAAGGCGGCGGTGGCGGAAGCCGCCAAGGCTGGCAAGGTCGGCGTCGTCGGCTATTGCTGGGGCGGCACGCTCGCCTTCGCTTCGGCGGTGAACCTGCCGGGCGTGGCTGCAGCCTCCGGCTACTACGGCGCTGGCGTCGCCGCCATGTGCGACAAGGTTCCGGTCGCCCCGACCATCCTGCATTTCGGCGAGACGGATCACTCGATCCCCATGGCCGATGTGGAGAAGATCAAGGCCGCGCGCCCCGAGACCCCCGTCTATGTCTATGCGGCGGGCCATGGCTTCAACTGCGACGAGCGCGGCTCCTTCAACAAGGAATGCGCCGACGTCGCTCGCCAGCGCACCTATGACTTCTTCGCCAAGCACGTTGGCTGATCAATCATTGCGTCGGCCCCCGTGGCCGACGCATCCTTCCGGGGCAGGATCCATGATCGTCGAAAACCAGAAACAGCTCACCGAATTCGCGCTTGACGTCATGAAGCGCACCCCCGATCCGCGTCTGCGCGAGATCATGACCTCCCTCATCACCCATCTGCATGGATTCATCCGCGACGTGCGCCTCACCGAGCGCGAATTTCAGGACGCCTGCGCCATCATCGCGGAAATGGGCCACCACACCACCGACACCCATAACGAGGTGGTGTTGATGGCGGGCTCGCTGGGCGTGTCCTCCCTCGTGTGCCTGCTCAACAATGGCGACAAGGGCAATACGGAGACCAACCAGAACCTGCTCGGCCCCTTCTGGCGGCTGAACCAGCCCGTGACCCCCAATGGCGCCTCCATCATGCGCTCCAAGACCGTGGGCGAGCCGCTCTTCGCGCGCGCCAAGTTCATGGATGTGCAGGGCGCGCCAATAGTTGGCGCCGAAGTCGACGTGTGGCAGTCCAACGCCGAGGGCTTCTACGAGAACCAGGATGAAGATCAGGTCGACATGAACCTGCGCGGCAAGTTCTCCACCGACGCCAATGGCGAGATCTGGTTCCGCAGCGTGAAGCCCTCGGGCTATCCCATTCCCACGGGCGGCCCTGTGGGTCGCCTGCTGATCGCGCAGGAGCGTCATCCCTTCCGCCCCGCGCATCTGCATTTCCTGGCCTACAAGGACGGCTACAAGACGCTGATCTCGCAGGTCTATTTCGATGATGACCCGCGCATCGAGACCGACGCGCAGTTCGGCGTGACGAAGGCGCTGCTGGGCCATTCGGATCGCCATGAGGGCGGCGCGCCGGACGCCGACATCACGGGCGTCTGGCACTCCCTGAATTACGAGTTCCGCATGGAGGCGGGCGAGGCGCGGTTGCCCCGTCCCCCCATCAAGTAGCATCATCACGCGCCCTCCCGCTTGGTGGGAGGGCCTGCAGGGCGCACCCATGACCGATCTTCGGCTCTCCGTTCTCGACCAGTCGCCCGCCGTCATCGGCGCGACGCAGGATCGCGCCATTCGCGACACCATCGAGATCGCCCAGCATTGCGACACCCTGGGCTATGAGCGCTTCTGGGTCAGCGAGCATCATGGGTCGCAGAGCATCGTGGGCTGCGCGCCCGAGATCCTCATCGCCGCCATCGCCTCGCGCACATCGCGCATTCGCGTGGGCTCGGCGGGGGTCATGCTGCCCCATTACGCCCCGCTGAAAGTGGCCGAGCAGTTCCGCGTGCTGGAGGCCATCGCCCCCGGCCGCATTGATCTGGGCCTTGGCCGGGCGCCGGGCGGGGATGGACGCACCTCCTGGGCGCTGAACCCCGCAGGCGACGACGCCGTGCAGCGTTTTCCCGCCAATGTGCGCGACATCATCGCCTGGACCTCTGGCAAGAAGCTGGCGGAGGGCCACGCTCTGGCGAGCCTGAAGGTGACGCCCGAGAGCCCTACGGCGCCGGAGGTCTTCGTGCTCGGCAGTTCGGACTATGGGGCGCAGGTAGCGGCCTATCTGGGCATCCCCTTCTGCTTCGCCGCCTTCATCAGCGAGCGCGGCGCCGAGCAAGCCTTCGAGCTTTATCGGCGCTACTATCAGCCGAGTGAGCGGCATCCCGCCCCGCAGCCCATGGTCTGCCTCTTCGCGCTGGCGGCGGCCAGCGAGGCGCAGGCGCGCTTCGTATTCGCCACCCGCGCCCTCTCCCGCCTCAACCGCGACCGGGGCATCCGCAAGCCCCTGCTGCCCCCGCAGGAGGCGCTGGAGGAATTGCGCGCGCGGGGCGAGGAAGCACGCGCCGAACACATGGCCGACGAGGCCCTGATCGGCGATGGGGCAACGGTGGCGCAGAAGCTCAGGGATTACGGGCGCGCGCTGGGCGTGGAGGAGATCGCCATCCTCACGCAGGCGCACGACATGGCTGACCGCAAGGCGTCCTATGGGCTGATTGCGGAGGCGATGGCCCTCCGGCCCCTCATCGCGGCTTGAAGATTTCGTCAAACGCCTTCTGGGAGGCCTTGGCCTGCTCGGCCGTGTGCTGGAGGAAGATGACCTTCTTCTCGTTCATGCGCTGGCGCAAATCCTTCGGATTTGACTCCACGTCCAGCCGCGTCGGCACGCGCCCGCCCATCTTCGCGGAGAACTCCTGGGCTTCGCGGCTCAACAGGAAATTGGCGGCAAGCTTCGCCGCGTTGGGGTGGGGCGCGTTCTTGTTCACGCCCACCATGCCGAACCACAGATGCACGGGGTCAAGCGCCACGTATTCGGTCGGCGCGCCCTGCTGCTTCAGATTGGTGGTCAGCATGGAATAGTTCATGAGCGCAATGGGATATTCCCCCGTCGCGATCTGCCGCGCCATGGCGAAATGCCCGTCGAGCACCACGGGCTTCAGGGTCGCCTGAATGTCGCGCAGCAGCTTCAGTCCCTTGTCGCGCCCGTAGAACTGGAGCACCGCGTCCATCCAGTCCCGGTCGGTGGCCTCGATGGCGAGTTTGCCGACCCATTGCTTGCGGGTGAGGAAATCCTCGTAGGTCTTGGGCAGTTCGTCCGGCTTCACCAGATTGGTGTTGTATTGGGGCACGCTGTAACCGGCATAGACGCCATACCAGCGCTTATTGGGATCGCGCGCCTCGGGCATGATGTCCTTGGCGTTGGGCGGCTCGAATTGCAGGGCCAGATTTTCGGGAATCATGTTCACCGTGCCCGCATTATGCACGTCCCATGAATGCTGGCCGGTGCGGGCCTCCAGCGCGATCTTGGCGTGGAGGGGGGACTCGGCGCCGCGGATGTAATTCACCTTGACGCCCGTGGCCTCCTCGAAAAGCTTCCAAAGCGGCAGGCCCTCCTGCTCATTGGTGGAGGAATAGACCGTGAGCTGCCCCTCCGCCTTCGCGCCCGCCATGAGTTCGGGCATGACCCAGGAGGGCTGCGGTGTTTGCGCGCAGGCGGGCGCACAGGCGAGCGCTGCGATGGCGCAGATGAGCAGATGTTTCATGGACCCCTCCCGGATATCGCCGACTTGCGCCGGATCTTTGTGACATCATTTTCGCAGCGGGTTGTGGGTTGTCAAACTGCAGGGCATCACTATTGCGGTAAAGCTATAAATTTTCGGTTTTTCAAATAAAACAGTGCAGATGAAGCTTTATTGCTGAGATTAATATAGTTAATTGTCTATTAATGCAGTCATTTTTTCAGTTACTCTGCTCAAGGTTGCAATAGAACGACTTGTCGTTATTTTCATTCTCGTCGCGTTCATGCGTATTGAATTGGGGTTTGGCTATGGCGGATCTGGTGCTGTTACGAGAGCGTATGGTTGCGGAGCAGATCGAGCCGCGCGGCGTGAGCGATCCACGGGTCTTGCAGGCCATGCGGGAGGTTCCCCGCGAGCGTTTCGTCGATCCCGAATTCGCCGATCAGGCCTATGAAGACAGGCCGCTGCCCATCGCGGAGGGGCAGACCATTTCCCAGCCCTTCATCGTCGCGCTCATGGCGCAGGCCGCCGAGATCAAGCCTGCCGACCGGGTGCTGGAAATCGGCTCGGGCTCGGGCTACGGGGCGGCGGTGCTCAGCCATCTGGCCTCGCGCGTCTGGAGCATCGAGCGCCACCCCCGGCTCGCCCGCATGGCCGGTTCGCGCATCGCAGAACTTGGGCGCGCCAATGTCACGGTCTTGCGGGCCGATGGCTCCAATGGCTGGCCGCCTGCGGCGCCTTTCGACGCCATCATCGTGACGGCGGGCGGGCCCCTCGTTCCCGAGGCGTTGAAGCAGCAACTCACCGTCGGCGGGCGCCTGATCATCCCCCTGGGCCCCTATGGGGGCGTGCAGCGATTGATGCGGATCGTACGCATCAGCGCCGCCGCCTGGACCGAGGAGGATCTCGGAGCGGTGCAGTTCGTGCCCTTTGTGATTGACGAGGGCCACAATGGTCAGGCCCAGGGCGCCTGAGCCTTGCTCCCCCCGCGCGAATGGCCCTAAAAGTCTTCGCAAAGGGGGAAACCGACATGAAGCTCAATCTCAGCATCGCCTTCGCCGCCAATCCGCGCACCTGGCCCATCCTTGACGGGCGGGTGAAGGTGGAGGGCGTGGAGCTCACCCCCAGCGTCGTCGGGCCTTCCGAACTCTTCTGGCGCCAGTTGAAATTCGCCGATTTCGACGTCGCCGAAATGTCCATGTCCTCCTACATGATCGCGCTCTCCAAGGGCGACGAGCGCTTCACGGGCCTGCCGATCTTCACCACGCGGCGGTTCTTCCACTCGCATATTCTGGTGCGCCGGGATTCCGGTATCGAACGCCCCGAGGACCTCAGGGCAAAGCGCGTGGGCGTGACCGAATATCAGCAGACCGGCGCCCTGTGGACGCGCGGCGCGCTGGAGCATGAGTGGGGCGTCAAGTCCAGCGATTGCGAATGGTTCATGGAGCGCACGCCGGAACTCAGCCACGGCGGCGCCACGGGCTTTCGCCCGCCTGAAGGGGTGACGGTGCATCAGATCCCCACCGATAAGAGCGTCGCCACCATGATGCTGTCGGGCGAATTGCAGGCCTGCGTCCACTATCGCGGCCACGCCTCCATCGTGAACCGCAGCAATGTGGACCTGAAGAACCACCCGGAAATCCGCACCCTCTTCCCCGATGTGGCCGCCGAGGGCGCCCGCTATTGGAAGAAGACCGGCATCCACCCGATCAACCACGGCATGGTGATGCGCCGGGAGTTGGCGCAGAAGCATCCCTGGCTCGCCCTGAATCTGGTGAAGGCCTTCAATGACGCCGCCCGCATCGCCGACGCCGAGCGGATGGAGCATTGTGACTACCATTTCGACACGGGCCTGCTGGCGCCGGAGGCCCGCAAGGCCCTGGCGACGCCGCTGGTGCGCCATGGGGTCGCCTCCAACCGCAAGACCCTGGAGGCCGCCGCCCTGCATCTGGTTGAGCAGGGCCTCGCCCCGCGCCGATTCGAGATGGAGGAGATTTTCGCGCCCAGCACCATCGAGCTGTAATCGCGGGCCTTCAGGAACCGCCCAGCCTCTTTCCAACCGGCGCCGCAGGGCCTAAAAGCCGAGGAAAGATCGCTGGCCGGAACCCTGACCCATGACTTACCAGTATTCGCCGCTGTTTCCCCTCGGCAAGGATGAGACCCCCTATCGCAAGCTCACCTCCGAAGGCGTGAGCGTCGAGACCCTGGGCGGGCGCGAAATCCTTACCGTGAGCCGCGAGGCGATCCGCCTTTTGGCCGAACAGGCCATGATCGACATCAACCACCTGCTGCGCCCGGGGCATCTCGCCCAGCTCGCCAAGATTCTGGATGATCCCGAGGCCACCAGCAACGACCGTTTCGTGGCCTATGACCTGCTCAAGAACGCCAATATCGCGGCGGGCGGCGTGCTGCCCATGTGCCAGGACACGGGCACCGCCATCGCCATGGGCAAGAAGGGCCGCATGATCTGGACCGACGGGCAGGACGAGAGCGCCATCGCAGAAGGCATCCGCGACGCCTATGAGAGCAAGAACCTGCGCTATTCGCAGCTCGCGCCCCTCTCCATGTTCGAGGAGAAAAACACCAAGAACAACCTGCCCGCCCAGATCGAGCTCTATGCGGAGGGCGAGGACGCCTACAAGTTCCTGTTTATGGCCAAGGGCGGCGGCTCCGCCAACAAGACCTTCCTGTTCCAGCAGACCCCCTCGGTGCTGACCCACGACCGGATGATCGCCTTCCTGAAGGAGAAGATCCTGACTCTGGGCACGGCGGCCTGCCCGCCTTATCACCTCGCCATCGTCATCGGCGGCACCTCGGCGGAGCAGACCCTCAAGACCGTGAAGCTCGCCTCCGCCCGCTATCTCGACACCCTGCCCACCAGCGGCGGCGAGGATGGCCACGCCTTCCGCGATCTCGCCATGGAGGAGGAGCTGCACAAGCTCACCCAGCAGCTGGGCGTGGGCGCGCAATTCGGCGGCAAGTATTTCTGCCATGACGTGCGCGTGATCCGCCTGCCGCGCCACGGCGCCTCGCTGCCCATCGGCATGGGCGTGTCCTGCTCGGCGGACCGGCAGGCGCTGGGCAAGATCACCCGTGACGGCGTGTTCCTGGAGGCGCTGGAGCGCGATCCGGCGAAATTCATGCCCCATGTGGACGAGTCGACGCTGGGCGGCGACGTGGTCCAGATCGACCTTGGCAAGCCCATGAAGGAAATTCTGGCCACTCTCTCGCGCCACCCGATCAAGACGCGCCTCTCCCTCACCGGCACGGTGATCGTGGCGCGGGATCTCGCCCACGCCAAGCTGCGCGAGCGGCTGGAGCGCGGGGAGGGCCTGCCCGACTATCTCAAGAACCACCCGGTCTATTACGCCGGCCCCGCCAAGACCCCCGACGGCATGGCTTCGGGCTCCTTCGGGCCGACCACTGCAGGCCGCATGGACAGCTTCGTGGACGCCTTCCAGGCGGCCGGGGGCTCCATGGTCATGCTGGCCAAGGGCAACCGCTCCAAGGAGGTGCGCGAGGCCTGCGCGAAGCATGGCGGCTTCTATCTCGGCTCCATCGGCGGCCCTGCCGCGCGTCTGGCGCAGGATTGCATCAAGAAGGTCGAGGTGCTGGAATATCCCGAGCTTGGCATGGAAGCGGTGTGGAAGATCGAGGTGGAGAATTTCCCCGCCTTCATCGTGGTCGATGACAAGGGCAACGACTTCTTCAAGGAGCTGCACCTGAGCTGAGCATCCGCTCGCCTCGACATTGACGCCCCTGCGTGGCAAAAGCCGCGCTCAATTCGCCAGAGACCGACCATGTCAGACCTCAACGCCCTCGAAGCCGAAACGCTCTCCGCCATCGCCGCCGCCGACGAGGCGGCGCTGGAGAGCGTGCGCGTGGGGGCGCTGGGCAAGAAGGGCTCCATCTCTGCCCTGCTGGCGACCCTGGGCAAGATGTCGCCGGACGAGCGCAAGAGCGCGGGCGCCGAGATCAACGCCCTCAAGGACAAGGTGAGCGAGGCGCTGCGCGCCCGCCGCGTGCTGCTCAAGGACGCCGCGCTCGAGGCGCGTCTGGCCTCCGAGCGGGTGGACATCACCTTGCCCGGACGCGAGACCGGCATCGAGACCGGCCGCATCCATCCCATCAGCCAGGTCATGGACGAGCTGACGGCGATTTTCGCGGATCTGGGCTTCTCCATCGCCGAAGGGCCGGATGTGGAGAGCGACGACTACAATTTCACCAAACTGAACTTCCCCGAGGGCCATCCGGCCCGCGAGATGCACGACACCTTCTTCTTCGCGCCCAACGAGGCGGGGGAGCGCAAGCTGCTGCGCACCCACACCAGCCCCGTGCAGGTGCGCACCATGCTGGCGAAGAAGCCGCCGATCCGCGTGATCTGCCCGGGCCGCACCTATCGCTGCGACAGCGACCAGACCCATACGCCCATGTTCCATCAGGTGGAGGGGCTGGTCATCGACAAGCAGGCGAACCTCGGCCATCTCAAGTGGATTCTGGAGGAGAGCTGCAAGGCCTTCTTCGAAGTGCCCAGCGTGAAGATGCGCTTCCGCCCCTCCTTCTTCCCCTTCACCGAGCCTTCCATGGAAGTGGACATCCAGTGCTCGCGCAAGGGCGGCGAAATCCGCTTCGGCGAGGGCGACGACTGGCTGGAGATTCTGGGCTGCGGCATGGTCCATCCCAATGTGCTGCGCAACTGCGGCGTGGACCCCGACGAATATCAGGGCTTCGCCTGGGGCATGGGCATCGACCGCATCGCCATGCTGAAATACGGCATGCCCGACCTGCGCCCCTTCTTCGACGCGGACGTGCGCTGGCTGTCGCATTATGGCTTCAGGCCGCTGGACTTCCCGACGCTGGCGGGGGGGCTGAGCGGGTAATTTTGGAGGGGATTATGTTGAATCTTAAAATTTTTAATTCGCCTATCAATTTTATCGACGAAAAAATTTTAGAATCCCTCACAAGATCGGGGCGTCATGAAGCGTATAAGCAGTCGCTTGAGTTCAAGTCTAAAGCTATCGGCGGAGAGCGAGTTGTTTATGCATTGAAAGATGTTGATGCCGTCGATACAAAAAGTGGACCGCTTCTCTCTCATGTTTCGATGATGATCGCTGCGCTGTGCCTGCTTGTAACACAAGCTGATGTTTCTAATTTCAAGAAGTATTTTCTTGGTATTGAGATCCTGATTTATGCTTTTATAGCATGCTGCTGCTTGCGTTGCATTCACGTCGAGGAAATTGGCAATAGCAAGGTGCCCTACTCGGATGATCTGCACAGAACGCCAATGACGGAAGATGTATTTAAGGAGGCTGCATTGAAGATGCATATCCTACGATTTGCTAACAGCTTCGCCATGCTTTTGACCGCCTTCATGTTAACTACTACCCCATTCCTGTTTCTATTCTGACCAAAATCGCCACTCAAAACCATGACAACCACCCAGGCCAGAAACGCTT
>CAMDOY010000047.1 GCA_945903655.1 Rhizobium sp. Q54
TTGCAGTCGCGCTTCGATATGACTTCGAAGATGGCGCAGCGCCCAAGGTGCTCGCCAAAGGCGCTGACGCCATTGCCTTGAGCATTCGCGAAAAGGCGGAAGCGCAGGGCGTGCCGGTGTTGACGATCCCATTGCTGGCCCGCGCGCTCTATTTCACCAGTGAAATCGGATCTGAAATTCACTCAGATCTCTATCGCGCTGTCGCAACGGTGCTCAGCTTCGTTTTCCAGGCGGCGCCAGATGCGGAGTTGCCTGATGTAGAGGTGCCGGAACAAATGAGGTTTGACGGCAACGGGCGCAAACTTGGAGCTACCGCATGACACTAACCTCCTGCTTCGGTTGTCGGTTTTTCGTCATCACCTATGTCCCGACGACGCCTTATGCGTGTCGCGCGTTCCAATTTAAATCAAGGCGCCTGCCTGCTTTGGAAGTGATGGCCTCCTCAGGCCAGCCATGCAAGCGGCGTCAGCCAATAAATCAGAATACAGGAGCGTAACATGGCCAGCCCAATCATCACGGTCGATAAGGCGAAGAAGAGCAGCGAGGTTCCCGGAGAGGGGCCGGCGGTGGAGGAACCTGCCGCTCAAACGTCAGGAGAGTCTGATAAGCAAGCGGCGGCGGGTGAGGCCCCGGCGGAGGGCGCAAAGTCGCCTCTGAAGAAGCCGCTCGGCCTCAGCCTTCGCAAACCATCGGGCGGCATTTCAGTGGTCGCCGCATCGGAAGCGAAACCCAGCAGCACAGTCAATCGAAGCCCGATTGAGGAAGCGATCGAGCTCGCCCTGGCCTCCGCCAGCACAGCGGTGGATTCCGCTCAGGAGATCCAGCGTTTGCGCACCGAGGTGCAGACGATCGTCAAGGGTTCTCGCCGCTCGAACATGATCCTGTTTTACACGACGGTGCTTCTCATTGTTGCGGGCTCAGTCGGTCTCTTTGGTTCGCTTGTTTTCTACAAACGGGCCTATAACGAGTTCGAGGCGGTCGCCAAGGTCAATCGTGACGCGCTTTTAGCCTTCGCAGGCGAAATCAACGGCCTGATTGCGACCAGCAAGAAAATCGAGGAGGCCGTCAAATCGACGGAGCGCTCCCTGGCGACGACGAGCGCACAGTCCGAGGAACTGAAGAAGGCGATGCAGGGCTTCACCAGCGCGCATAATGCTCTGACAGCCAAGATCCCGCCTGCTGGGGCCTATGACAAGCCAATGGCGACCCTGAAGCAATCTATGGACGATTTGACGGTTGCGAACAAAGCCATCACGTCCAGGCTCGCAGAGATGCAACAGCAAGCCCAGGCTGTGCGCGAACAGGCGCCGCCGCCGCCGCCGCCGCCAGTCGAAAAGCCGAAAGTCGAGGCGCCCAAGAAGCCCGCCAATTCCACACAGTCAGTGCAGTCCGGGCGGGACAGCATGATCAGCTATCCCTGATTAATGGGAACACCTTTGAATGAAAACCGAGCAGCGCACGTTCGATCATCCCGCGCAGGTCATATCCGTGGCGCGTTATTCAAAAGCCGAGCGCAATGGCCTCATAGCTGGCGACCTTATTTTGTCGTTCGGTTCCCATTCGCCAACCGAGATGATCGAAAATCCGGAGATGACCGGGCGGCTCAAACCAGGTGAATGGCTTCTCATGGTGCGCGGTGGCGTGCCCTTCAGGCTTGCGATTAGCGAGGGGCTTGATGGCTGCGTCTATGAGGCCACCACCCCGGCCGAAAACATTACACTGCCAAGCAGCGGTCAATGGGAAACCTATTGGGGCGGCGTGCAGACAGGCGGCGCCATGGTGCTTGTTCCAGAACACTTCTCCTGGGTTTGGGCGCTTTTTCCACCGCTGCTCTACGCCAGATTCCGCAATTGGCAAATGATCACCGCCATAAGCCTGGTTTGGTGCATCGCTCTGGTGGAGGGGCCCATTACTTTCGCCCTCTCCTATGCCATCTCAATGGCGGTTGCGCTCGCAGGCGGGTCGAAGATGCTGATCGACGCCTCGCAGAAACAAGGCTATTCCCCGCGTGGCTCCTATGGTCTGGCGTCCTATGCGACCGCTGCGGCGCTGGAGATGAAGACGGCTGAAATACTGAAACCGCAGTTTCAAAAGCCGAATGGCATCGGCAGTTCCGCCCCTGCAGGGGCTGATTAGCCTCCGCCAGCTACGGCTAACGGTCTGGTCAAGCCTTCGGCTTGGCCGCATGCATAGTTGTGATGAAATCCACGATATCGGCGGGTAAACCGGTCCTGCTGGCAACAACCTCGCGGGGCTCGCCTGCGCGCGTAAGCTGGATGGCCAGTTCGACGGACTCAGGCGCTTCACGCGAGGGCCCCGCCTTCATCTGCAAGTCGAGCATTTTCATATCCGTCTGAATTTGACGGACTTCATTTTCAAAGTTGACGTCGCGCTGGCCCAACAAATCCGCCATCTGACGACGATGGCGGCTCTCCTCCACCACCAGAAGGTCAAAGCGCGCCGTCAGTTCGTCATGGCGAGCTTGCCAAGCGCTTTCTCGGCTGCGGAAGTAAAAAAAGCCGCCAATGCAAATGACGGCGCTGAATATTATGGAGGCCAATGAAAGGTCAAAGTTCATTTCAACGCCTCGGCTCAGGACCTTGCCAGGCCGATATGGCAAGCTGAAACGCGCGAAGTCGGGAGGCCAGCAAAGCGGCTAGATCATCGCTGGCATCATCAAGCTGACGCACAAGATGAAGGTCACGCTCCTGAACCACCGGCGCAGGAACCCCAAAACTGCTCATTAAATCCCGAAGCTCGGAGGTGGCGGCCTCAACAGAGGAGAGATCCGAGACCGAGACAGCGGACTCCAGCCTGCGGAACGCGTCGCGCAGGGCAACCAAATCCTCTTCCTTCAAAACCCCCATCAAATACACACTCTCGTTATGCCGGTTCCTGGGCTACGGACCTGATCATCCGCTCGGCAAGCTTTTCAAAATCAACGGGATAGGCATTGTTGCGGATAGCCTCCCTGATCGCGTCGACTCTGGCGCGATCAATTGGAGCACCCGAAAGCCCGGCCTTTGGAGTGTTAATCTCCACGGATTCAAGATCCGAGGCCGAAGAAAAGCCAAGGGTGGCGATCGAAGCCGAGCCTTTTGAGAGGTCAGCCTTGCCAGCCTTCCGGGAACCCGGGTCGATTTGCGTCATTGCGTGGCGAATGCCGTCGATCATGATAAGTCACCTCTTGAATTTTATAAACGGTTGTTAAGGGAAAATCTATACACCATGCCATGAAGAATCTGGCTTCAGCGTGACTTTCAGGTCAAAGTTGCATAACGCTCACTATCTTGCCTCGCTCAATACGCCCTTTCAGGACTGCACCGGATCGTGTGTTGCGGACCATGATCAAGTCGCCCTCATATCCATCCTGCTCGGCCTTGCCGGGGACACTGATGTTGAACCCGGACCCATTGGCGACCAGGGTCACATTCTCCCCCTTGGCCACCAGGGGCGCCCTCGCGACATTATAGGTGGTCAGTGTAAGACCAGGCCCCACGGGGGATGTGACACGCAGGCCAATCGCATCGCTGATCGATTTAATGGCCTGCCCTGGAGGCGGCGCATTGACAACGCGTTCCTCGAGCACCTCGGGCGAAAGAATAGCGCCCACCGGGAGATCGATCTTTGGGGCGACAACCCGCCATGAGCGCTGGTCCGAAGCCGTAGCCCCAGGAAAAGCGGATTGTGCGAAAGCAGGCGTTATCTGGTCGAGGCGCACAGTGTAAGCCCAAGCTGCCCCGGCTTTGCAGCGAATGGCGTAACTTGACCCGGTCGCGCCTCTAGGCGTCACCTCCACCTGATTACAGGGCTCGATGCTGAGACGCGGGTCAAGAGGGCCAATCGACGAAGCATTTGGGACAGCTCGCCCATTCGCGACCAGCCAATCAATCATCACGCGGCGCAAATCTCCCGGCCCCCAGCGCACCGACTCTGCAGCCGCTGGCGTAAGCCACAGCGCGCTCATGAGACAGACAAAGAATCCTCTGTTCATGTTAAAGTCCCTATCGCATAAGCGTTGCGAGCGCATTTACAGGAATGCCCGGCTTCGCCTTCATGGCTCTGGCGACTGAACGCGTCGGGGTCGCGTCTTCAATGCGAATGACCTGCCATTCATTTCGGGTATTAGGGAGCGTGACGAGAAAATAGTCGCCCTGCTCGACGCCATGCTCAAGACCCACGGAGAGCGATACTCTGCCACCCTCCTCCTCCAGCACCACGGCCCTCAAAGCTTTGCAAGCCAGCGCCTCTTCGAGATCGTCGCGCACCTGTTCGAAAAGCGGGGTTGTGTCGATCCGGGGCTGCGACGGCGTGGCGGCCGTGATGCCCATCAAGCTTTCCACACCCATGACGGTCCGCCTGTCAGCCACCACCAGTTCACGCCGGATTTCATTGATCCGGGCCCCGGTATAATTATCCTTGACGGAAAGAGAGAGGCGAACGACCACGTCCTTCACATTCGTGAACATGCCATCATGGCGCACCGTCTCGACGATGATTTGACCAGACATGGAATAACCGGCCGGGCTCGGCAGCATATTGGTCAACTGTCCCATATAGTCATATTGAGAATAGTGACTGCGCTCACTGCCGCCAATCGCTGGCAAGGCGCGCTGATCGGAAACCCGGAATGCGACGCCATCCGACAGCATGGCCATGCCACGCGAGACGCCCTCGGTCACATTTCGCTGGACATGCCCCTGAATGCCCTGGGCGACGCGAATTTGCACGGCCCGCACATCCAGATCGACTCGCTTCCCGGCGCAGGCCTCCTGATCGGTCATGCCGAGAGCTTCGATCCGCACAACGAAGGATCCGCCTTCGCGGCCTTCGAAGAGCACCCGATAACGAGAGAAGCGACCCTCGACGAGAGTGGTGCTCTCCTCCCTGATGGCGCCGTTCGTATCCACCTGAGAGAAGCCGCGCACATGCGACTGCAACTTGCCCGCCGCATCATGAAGCGCATCGGCGAGAGCAGCTTTGCGGGCGCTCGCAAGATCTTTTCCGCCGATGGCCGCCCTGCCCTCGCCCTGAACCACGCGATAACCAGCATGAGCTTGAAAGCAAGCGGCAAGCGTCAGCCCGGCAGAAATGATGAAAGCGAGAGGTCGCATGGTGTCTCCTACTGAAAATGACCGCGAGGCCAGCGGGCGCGCATGGCGGCAACCTCCCAGGCGTCGACCTCAAGCACAGCTTCGTAGACATCGTTGCGGATGGGCGTCAGACTGACGACGCGCGCTCCGCGAACAAGGCCATCGACGCTGCTGCGAAGCTGGTCGCTATAGACCCCGCCGCCGATCAGGGAGGTTTGTCCTGAAACATCCGCCCCAAAGATCTTTTCGGCCAATTCCCGCATGGCAGCGGCCTTGGCCGCCCGGATCGCCATCAGCTGCTTTTGCGCTGGTGTAGACCCTGGCTGCACACGCAAGGAGGCATAACCGATGGCGCGGTATGGCATTTGCTGGATACTGTCAGCGCGCAGCTGCTCTTCGTTTCCAACACATCCCGCCAACAAGAGACAAAGAGAGGCGACAATAAGAGTTTTCACTTCCAGACCTCGTTAAAGAGCCAGTCGTAAAGTTCCTAGCAAAAGTCATGCCGCCATAAAAACCACTGGCACACGCCTTGCACTCCCGGTTTGCATAGGGTTTTTGGCTCAAAAACTGTCGGAAATCAGACGCCGCAACGATCAGGCGGCGGAAAACTGACAGCGGAGATCAGGTGTGGCGGACGTAGCTCTGACATCGACGGGATCTAACAGCGGCAAGGTCGCCAAGTCGCTCGTATTGCCTATTGCAGTGATCGCGCTCATCATGATGATGGTGGTCCCGGTGCCGCCATTGCTTCTGGATATCTTCTTCACTGTGAATATCGTGCTGGGCTTGGCCATTCTCATGGCGAGCTTGAACACTTTTCGCCCGCTGGACTTCTCCTCCTTTCCAACCGTCCTGCTCTTCGCGACCATTCTGCGCCTGGCGCTCAACGTGGCCTCCACGCGCGTGATTCTGGCGAACGGTCATTCAGGTACAGATGCCGCTGGTCAGGTTATTAAAGCCTTTGGCGAATTCATCACCGGCGGCAATTTCGCCATCGGCATTCTCGTCTTTCTTATCTTGGTCACCATCAACCTGTTGGTGATCGTGAAAGGCACAGGCCGCGTGTCGGAAGTGGCCGCCCGCTTCACCCTGGACGCCATGCCCGGCAAACAAATGGCGATCGACGCCGAGTTGAACGCCGGCCTGTTGACGCCTGAAGAAGCCAAAATTCGTCGCGAATTGGTCACAAGAGAGTCTGATTTCTACGGCTCCATGGACGGCGCTACGAAATTCGTCAAAGGCGACGCCGTCGCTGGTCTTTTGATCCTGGGCATCAACGTGATCGGCGGACTTGTGGTCGGACTGATGTTTCACGATCTCTCCTTCTCTCGCGCCTTGAAGGTTTATACAACTCTGGCCGTTGGCGACGGCCTTGTGGCGCAGATCCCGTCTCTGCTTCTCTCGCTCGCCACCGCCGTCATCGTCACCCGCGACTCCTCGGGACATGACCTGACGGATCGCATGATGCGTCAATTGGGCGGCTTTCGCGCCTGGTATCCTGTCGCAGGCATTCTCTGTCTCTTTGGGCTCGTGCCAGGCATGCCGACGACGCTGTTTCTGGGCGCAGGAATGGTCTCTGGCGCGATCGCCTGGATCTCCTCTCGCGCCCAGAAGGATCAAGAGCAAGCGGTAGTGGACGCAGGGATCGCAGCAGAAGCCCTGGAGGCGGAGGGCGAGAAAGAGGGACAGCTCTCCATCGAAGACGTCTCCAGCCGCACCCAACTTCTGCTGGAGGTGGGCTATGGCCTCATTCCCCTGCTTGAGGATGATAGCAAGAGCTCGTTGGTCACCCGCATTACAGGCATCCGAAAACAGGCCTCCCGTGATTGCGGCTTCATTGTTCCGGCTGTGCGCATTCGTGACAATCTCTCTCTTGAGCCAAATGGCTATCGCGTGACCATTGGCGGCGTCATCCTCGCCGACGACCGTGTGCAGCCTGGAAAACTCCTGGCTATCCAGGGCGGCAAGAGTAACGTCGTGTTGCGTGGCGAGACGGTCAAGGATCCGACATTCGGGCTTGATGCGATATGGGTGGAGCCGCAAGAGCGTGCGCGCGCCCAGGCCGCCAGCTACACGGTGGTTGACGCAAGCACGGTGATCGCAACCCACTTCAACCAACTGCTTCGTCAGAACGCCGGCGACCTCCTGAGCCAAGACGAGGTTCAGGCCCTGTTGGATCATGTTGCGAAGTCATCGCCCAATCTGGTCAGCGGTCTGGTGCCAAAAGTGATCGCGCTGAGCATTCTGACGCGTGTCCTCAAGTTGCTTCTCGCGGATCAGATTTCAATCAGCGACATGCATCGCATTCTCGAATGCCTCGCCAGTGAGAAGAACCGTGAGGTCGAAGATCTGGTTGACGCCGTTCGCGTGGCGCTCGGACCCATCATCATCCAACGGGTCTGCGGGCCCAAGGAAGCGCTCTCCGTGGTCACCCTCGACCCAGGCCTCGAGCAAATCATCGTCCAGAACTCTCGTGCGGCGGGCACCGGCGCCAGCATGATCGAGCCCAGCCTTGGCCGCAAACTCATTGAGTCCTTCCAGGAGCAGTCGCGCGTCCTTGCGGAAGACAACAAGACCCTGGTCGTCGTGACCAGCCCCTTGATGCGCCGTGACCTCGCCGTACTCGTTCGCCAGGCGGCTCCGGATGCGCTCACGCTCAGCTTCCGTGAAATTCCAGAAACAAAACGTATCACCGTCGTCGCCGTAATCGGCGGCTCGGATTGAAAGGATCGCGCAGATGATGAACCGCATGAAAGTGTTCGCCGCTGACAGCGTCGAAGCAATGGCTAAAATCACCAAGGAACTAGGCAACGAAGCCCGCATCTACTCGACGCGTCGCGTCAACGGCGGCATCGAAATCATCGCCGGCACCGGAGACGCCGACGAAGACACCCATGAAACGTTGCAGCGGAGCTTGCCGCCAAACCCGAAAGCAAAGGCGCAGGCCGATTTCGCCGCCCTGCTGGCCAGCGCGCGGGAACTCGCGCGTTATGGTGAGCGCGCCTCCAAATCGACGGAGCGCGTTCAGCCGCCGCCCCTCGATCACATTCCCGAACGAACTGCGGAGCCAGCTCCGCCTCCACCACCACACCCATCGTTCGATGAAGAGCGGATGGCGTCGATTGAAAATACGGTGACAGAGATCAAATCCATGCTCAGCGCCGGGTTGATGACGCATGCGCTTTCCATGGCGGGCGCATCGCCTGAGCTCATCGCCATCTACCTCGCGCAATCCGGCGCCTATGAACAACCGAATGCGGATGCGAAGTTCGGCGCCTTCCTGGCGAAACGGCTGATTTACCCCGATGCCGACAAGTTCTTGAGCACGCCAAAAGTCATTCTTGCTTTGGGTCCCTCAGGCGCGGGCAAGACCACTTTGCTAGCGCAGATGATCGCGCGCCTCAGGATGAACGACCCTAATGCACGCGTGACGCTGGTGAACGCCCATTCAAGCAGATTTGGCGCAGCCGAAGATCTGCGCGCCTATGGTCGCATTCTCGATACGCCGACCATCGATATCGAGCATCCCGACGAATTGGTGGAGTTCACCAGGGGCATCGACCAGCGCATCTATATTTTCGTGGACATGCCAAGCGCCCCCGACGAATGCGCCCGCATCAGCGCCGCTCTGGAGGAAAACGCTGAATATCTCGCCCCCATCACGAGAATTGGCGTCATCCCAGCCAACCTGTCGCAGGAGGCGGCCATGGGTGTTCTTGATCGCTACCATGACCTGGAGGCCATCGCGATTACAAAGCTTTCGGAAGGAAATCCAACGGCTTCCATGCTGGGCAAACTTAGCCTTCGCAATGCGAGGGTTGCTTTTCTGTCCCATACTTCGCACATTACCCGTGGCTTGTCTGAACCCAGAGCAGAGGACCTCGATCAGCTTATTCGCGGCGCCCTTCTTCCAACCGCTTCCGTAGAGGTTTGACTGCAATGACAAAATCAATTCAAAAAGGTCAGGCCATCGCCATCACGAGCGGCAAAGGCGGCGTCGGCAAAACCAATATCGCAGTTAACCTAGCGCTGGCGCTCTGCAAGCTTGGCAAGCGCGTCGTCCTGTTCGATGCGGATCTGTCGTTGTCGAACGCCTATATCATGATGGGTCTCAGCCCCAAGCAGACCATCGTGGACGCTCTGGAGGCGGATCTACCTCTCAGCCAGGTCTGCACCGAGGGTCCCTTGGGGCTCAAGCTCATCTCGGGGGGTAGCGGGCTCAATGAATTGATGAACATGTCGGTCAAAAGCCGTCATCGCATCATTCGCTCGCTGCGCGAACTCTCAACCGAATGCGATTACCTTGTCGTCGATACGGCCGCCGGCATTGAGGACAATGTTCTCGATTTCGTATTCGCCTGCAACCGCGTTCTCGTGGTTGTCGTGGGCGAGCCTGCCGCCTTTATCGACGCCTACGCCTGCATCAAGGTGTTAAGCCAATTCGGGCGCGTGACGCATTTCGACATCGTCGTGAATCTGGCGCGAGACGAAGCACACGGAAAAGACGTTTTCAAAAGGTTCAAGGGCATCGTTGATCGCTTCCTGACCGCCAATCTCTATCACGCCGCGACCATCCCCGAAGACGAGCATCTTCTGGCCAGCATCAACAACTGTGTTCCTCCGATCATTTCAGCTCCGGACTCGAAGGCGGCGAACGCCCTTGAAAGTCTGAGCAGTATGATCGCGGGCCCTCAGGCGACCCCCATCAACGAGGACGACGACATGTTTTTCTCGCGGGGTGGAATCGTCCCGCAAGGAGCCATTCAATGACTATGGCCAGCGCATATGCGTCTCCTCCGAACAACCAAGCGGAGATAGAGAAACGCATACGCACGCATATGCAACTCGTTCGCAAGATCGCCTGGCAAATTCATGGCCGGGTGAGGGACGTCTTCGAGATCGACGACCTCATTCAGATCGGCATGCTGGCTTTGGTGGAGGCGGCGAAGCGCTTCCAGGACACAGGCCAGGCCAGCTTTACGAGCTACGCCGCTGTCCGCATCCGCGGGTCATTGACTGACCATTTGCGGAAAAACCTGACGCTGACGCGCCTTGGGGTTCAAAGACGCACGCAGATCGCCATGGCGGAAATTGCTGTCAAATCAGCCGGGGGCGACCCGGTCAACAGGGAGTTGGTGGCGGCCGAACTGGGCATCACCTTGAGCGAACTTCAAAGCTGGCGCGACAAGGCGTCCTCCGCCCCCAACAGATCGCTTGATGAAATCTATGACGATCATTCCGTCTGGTTCGCCGATGAGGGACACACGCCCGAAAGCGCTATTGTCGCCGACGAACTGCGCCAAACGCTCGCCACCCACCTCAAACGCCTTAAGGAGCGCGAGGCCCTCGTGTTACAACTTTATTACGTCGAGGAACTGAACCTGGAGGAAATTAGCGAAGTTCTTTCCGTGACCGTTGGCCGCGTGTCCCAATTGAAAAAGGCGGCGCTGGCGCAACTGCGCACATGGATGCAGGAGGACTAAAACGCACCAGGCCCCCACGAACCCGGTCTGAAAAAAACCAGGAAAACAAAATTATTCCATGATTTCATTGATTTGAGTAATGGCACAGGACTTGCTGCCACTCCATTGGCACTGGTGCCATGATACGGACTGCTGGAGACCCCTGTCCGATGTTCCAAAAATCCCTTGCAGGCGTTATGGCCGTCTCCCGAGATATCGGCGTCGTTTCGAACAATATGGCCAACGCCATGTCCGTAGGTTTCAAACGATCCTCATCGCAATATTTCTCAACCAGCGGGTTGGACACCGGCGTCGTAAGCGTATCAGAGTCGCAGGGCCCTCTGAAAGCTACGCAAAGCGCGTTGGACTTCGCTCTCCTGGGAAGCGGCCATTTCGTCTTCAAGGATCCCAACGCCCTACCCGGCATGGACGCCTCACTGGTTTACAGCAGGGCAGGTCAACTCAAAGTGAGCCCCGAAGGGTACCTGATTGATGCCGCCGGGCGCCAACTGATGGGGCTCCCATCACCCAACAGCACCACTCCCATCGAGATCAACCTGCAGAAAATACCAGGGCTGGACCTGTCAAAGATCAGTAGCATCACGGCGGATCCATCGGGCGCACTGAATATCCTGAGCACGAATGGGGTCACGATCAAAGCAGGTACCCTGGCTGTCGCTCGGTTCCCCAACGAACAAGGTTTGCGCGCTCAGGGCGGATCTACCGTGACTGAAACGGTCCGCTCTGGCCCGCCACTCTTCACACGCCCAGGCGCCAATGGCGCCGGTCTCTTGAAGCAAGGAATGCTTGAGCAGGCAAATGTGGACATAACCGTAGAGTTGCTGCGCATGATACAGCTGCAGCAAGCCTATAACGCAAACTCACGCGCACTTCAGACCGCCTCTGAAATATACCGCACAACCACAGAAACAATCTTGAGGTGATGCGCTTTTTGTTGATGGTTAATGAATAATTAAAAAAGAGTGGATTTGGTTAAGAGCCAACATTAAGCTGCCCCCTGCTCGGAGGTGGCCTACGCCGCCCGTGTACCCGGGCCGGAGTAGTGTGTCATGGCTCTTGATTTTCCGCCGGTAGTAAGCGTACCCGCCATCAATCTGGGAAGAAATGCTGATCTTCGCACCTATTCGGTCCGTCAGATCAGCGATGCAGGCGCAGATTTCACACCGGAAGAGAAAGACCCTTCGGATACGCGTTACTCAGGGGAAACCTATGACGCAACCGTCGAAACAGAACTGCTTGCGCCAAACAAAAAGGGCTCATCCCCTGATGGTTGGGGCCCAAAAGGCCCCGGAACGCTTGCGGACTCGAAGTCATGGGATCAGTCGCGTCCTATCTACAACCCGCGCGGCGCACCTGCGGATGCAGCGCCAGCCCTCAGCCGACTTGAAGCACGAATATCCTTCGAGCCGCTCTATATGCACAATTACGCAAGCACCCGCTATGCCTGCGTATCCTTCCTACCCTGGACCCCGGCGGACCGCCGCGCGAGGGTCGATCTGATGGTCTAAGGAAACAAAGTGACCGAAGAAGAATTTCTCACAGCCCTCGAGAAATTGATGAAGCAATACCCGGCGTTCACGATGGATCGCGGCACAGTGACCGGCGATATCATCCTGCGAAGAAACGAACTGGGAAAAACAAGCGCTCGCGCACAAACCATGGCCGCCGCGTTCAAAAGCATCATGCGCAATGATACAAAGAAACCGCAGAGCGGTGGGGGCTGGGTTTAATGGTGCCGAAAATAATTGCAGCGCTCAAGGCTTTCATTACAGGACCTTTTGCACTTTCACTTGGCATAGCTCTGCTGGTCGTCATCGGAATCGCCATAGGCTCCCTCGTCGCTATAAAAATGGACGAGGCGGCGCTTCAAAAGCAGCAAGCCGCCAAGGTGGCTGCCGAAGCCGCCGCTAAACCACCGCCACCACCGCAGCGGGTCGTGGACACCGACGACGGCCCAAACCCGTTCGAACCCCTCTACGTTTCACTGGGTGAAGAAATTCTCTCCCCACTGCCGGGCAGAGCACGCGTGCTCTTGATCGAACTTGAACTCGTGACCATGAGAGGCAAACTCTCTGAAGACCTCCTCAAGGAAAAGCGCATACCCTTGCGGGCCCAGGCCCTCTCAATCCTTTCCGAACTGACGGTAGCTGAGGCCCAAGCTGAAGACGCACAACAAAAAATCGCCGACAAGATCATGCAGGCCATCAACAAGACGCTAAAAAACAATCTCAACGTGGCGCCGGTTCAGCAGGTCCTCATAAAGCGCTACTACGTTCAGTAAGCGATTGTTTTTTTGTAAATTTGAAGAGTGGCACGAAGATTGCTGGGTGATGAGAGTTCCATATAGGACTCGTCACCGAAATGACCGTGCTAGAAAATTACTTAAAACCCCACGCCGCCGCATTGCAATTGCGCCAGCAACGAATGGAAGTCTTGTCTTCCAATATTGCGAACGCCGCAACTCCTAACTTCAAGGCCCGCGACATCGACTTCGCGTCGGAATACAGCCGCGCGCTCAGCGGCATGGGTACGCTAAAATCCACAAACAAAGGCCACCTAACAACCGCTACGGGCGGATCGACGGAGATGCTCTACCGGCAGCCCATCTCTCCCTCGGTGGATGGCAATACCGTCGAGCTGCATGTGGAACAATTACAGTTCGCAGAAAACACAACACGCTATGAGGCCACACTCCAGTTTCTCAGCGACCGAATTAGCGGTCTTCGTAAAGCAATGAGGGGTGAATGATGGGCGAACTAACCGTATTCCAAATCGCCGGTCGCGCAATGTCAGCTCAGCAAGTGCGTCTGAACGCCGTGGCGAGCAACCTGGCGAACGCAGGCTCCATCACCGGCTCGGCGGACACCGCCTATCGCGCCCTGCGCCCCGTCTTTGAAACCGAATATGCGAACTTAACAAAAAACCCGGGTGTGGCGACAGTTAACGCCGTCACCGTTGAACGCTCTCAGGCCGCTCCAGAGAAACGATATTCACCGGGTCATCCTCTCGCCGATGACCAAGGCTACATCTACGCCACCAATGTCGACACCAATGAAGAGATGGTCGAGATGATGGAAGCGGCCCGTCAATATCAGAACAACATCGAAGTTATAGCGACCGCAAAATCGCTCATGCTCAAAACTCTCAGCGTCGGAAAGTAATAAGATATGACGGACATCAGCGCAACATCGCAACAGACGCTTGACTCCCTGCTCAAGAAGCTCGGCGCCAGTCCTGCTCCAACCACTTCCAACACGCCAAAGAAGACTCAACTAGACCAGAGTGATTTTCTGAAACTGATGACTGCGCAATTATCTAATCAGGATCCATTCGCCCCCCAATCCAACGATCAGATGATCGCACAGATGGCCCAATTCTCTACCGTCTCCGGCATCACCCAAATGAATTCGACGCTGAGCGGAATCTCCACCCAGATTTCCGAGAACAGAATTGCGACAGCCGCTAATTTCGTTGGAAAGACGGTTCTTGTTCCAGGCAACGTCGCCCTGCCCGACGACACCGGGGCCATCAGCGGCGCTATCGATTTGCCCAGCGGCGCTACGGACCTGCAACTTCAGATCAGCACCTATGGCGCCGATGGTAAGCCAGGCCCTGTCGTGTACACCAAATCCATGGGCCCCCATAATGCAGGCCTTGTAGGCTTTGAATGGGACGGCAAGGTCAATGGAGTGGCGCAAAACAAGTCGCGCTACATCGTCAGCGCCTCCATGACCTCAGGTGGCAAAGTCACTGCTGCGCCAACAGACATCTATGCACCCGTGGCGGCGGCTAACGTTCCACTCCAGGGCGCCGATCAAACCCTCACCCTCGGGGGAGATCTCGGCGTGGTCAAGATGTCCGACGTTCGCGCATTTAAATACTGAGTCCACTCAGATCGCAGCAACCCGTTAATCAGCACGCGAGACAAACCACATGTCCTTTTATACCTCGCTCACCGGCCTCAACGGCGCCCAGGCGGATATCGCCGCCATCTCGAACAACATCGCCAACGTTGGTACGACCGGCTTCAAGCGGTCCCGCGCCGAATTCGGCGATATTTTCGCAACCTCGCCTTTACAAGCCAATAGCTCCGCCGTGGGCTCTGGCACGATCATGAAATCGATTAAACAACAGTTCACGCAGGGTAACATTGAATCGAGTTTGAACGCGCTCGATCTTTCCATCTCCGGCCAGGGCTTCTTCGCCCTCAAGCCGAGCCTGACCTCGACGCAAACCGTCTATACGCGTAACGGCGCGTTCAGCGTGAACAATGATCGATACGTTGTTGACGCCCAGG
>CAMDOY010000048.1 GCA_945903655.1 Rhizobium sp. Q54
CAGAAAACCGGCGATGATCTTCATGGTCGTGGACTTGCCCGCCCCGTTGGGGCCCAGAAACCCCACCACTTCGCCCCGATCAACAGAAAATGAAATCCCGTCCACAGCCGTCACCGAGCCGAAACGCATGATCAGAGCCCGTGTTTCCATAAGCTTCAGCTCATTCGCCATGCCATTCTCCTTCCACCGGTTCGTTTGAACGCCTCAAGCGTCCATTGCCTCCGGCATGCTATTGATGGGCTCTATTTAGGTGACATCTCCAGCATTTGAAAGGCCTGCCTGCGCTTGCCGCAAGAGGCCCCTGATCCATGATCGCGAGGGCCGGTCGACGGCTGGCCGCAATTGCATTAGCCTGCGTGAAGAAAGCTCCTCGGAAGAAAGGCCCCTGTCTCATCAGCTGTTGGATCACAGTTGCTTGAACAGAATGTCATCCGACCAATGAAGGAGCGAAAAGGGAGGAAACCGGCATGTCCACGCAGGGATTGCGAACCGCGTTGAAAGCGCTCACCGGCCTTCTGGGCCTCAGTCTGGGGTTAGGGCTGGGCGCTGCGGCGTTGGCGCAAACCTACCCCGACAAGCCCATCAGGATCATCATGCCGCTGGGCCCCGGCGGGGCGGGCGATGTCTTTTTGCGGGTTCTGGGGCCCGAGTTGCAAAAGCGCCTCGGCCAACCCGTCGTGATCGAGAGCAAGCCGGGGGCCTTCACCCTCGTGGGGGGCCAGGCCTGCGCCCAGTCGCCGCCGGATGGCTACACGCTCTGCATGCTGCCGATCGACACCACCAGCCTCGCGCCCCACCTCGCCGACAAGATCCAGTTTGATCCCGTAAAGGATTTCGCCCCGATCACGCGCCTGTTCTTCATCGGGCAGGCCTTTTTGGCGCATCCCTCTTTGGGCGTGAACACCGTTTCCGAACTGGTGGATCTGTCCAAGAAAAAACCGGACACCCTGAGCTATGTGGCACAGGCCAGCCAGATCACGCTCTTCATGGAAGACTTCAAACGCACGACAGGCGCCGACATGCGGCGCGTGCCCTATACATCGGGCGGGCAAGCCACATCCGATCTGCTGAGCGGGCATGTGCCCGTGGGCTATTTCGCCATCGGCAATATCTTGCAGAATGTGGAGACCGGGCAGATCAAGGTGCTCGCCGTCGATGGCGCCAGACGATCCGCTCTCCTGCCCCAGGCGCCGACCCTGAAGGAAGCGGGCTATGCGGATGCGCCCATTCGCGCATGGTTCGGCCTGTTTGCGCCAGGGGGCACGCCAAAGCCCATTCTGGAGAGGATCTACAAGGAAGTGATCGAGATCACCGCCGACAAGAGTTTCGTCGAGCGGCACATGGTGTCTCGGGGATTGGAGCCCGCCATCATTCCCTCAGAGGAGTTTCAGGCCTTTCTCGCCAAGGACCGGGCGGACGCGGAGCGACTGGTCAAGAGTTCCGGCTTCAAGCTCAGCAATCCCAACAATTGAGTGGGTGGGCGGGGCTGATCTCGCACTGCGATGGATCAGTCCTCGACCAGTTTCTCACGACCCCGCGCGATCATCGGCAAAATCATCGAGAGGATGAGCAGCGCCGAGGCGCCCAGCAGCACGGCGCAGATGGGGCTTGAGATCATCGCGATGGGATCGCCGCGCGAGATCTGCATAGCGCGCCGCAGGTTCTCCTCCATCATGTCTCCCAAAACAAAGCCCAGCAGGAAAGGCGCGGGCTCGCAGCCGATCTTCAGGAAGAAATAGCCCAGCAACCCGGCGGCCGCCGTCAGCAAGACCTGCGAGGGCTCGTTGTTGAGGGAATAGACGCCGATGGCGCAAAGCAGCAGGATCGCTGGAAAGAGCAGGCGATAGGGCACGTCCAGCAAGCGCACCCAGACGCCGATCAGGGGCAGGTTGATGATGACGAGCATGGCGTTGCCGACCCACATGCTCACGATGACGCCCCAGAACAGGGCGGGCTGTTTCTCCATGACCTGGGGGCCGGGTACGATGCCCTGGATCATCATGGCGCCAATCATCAACGCCATCACGGAATTGGAGGGAATGCCAAGGGTCAGCATGGGAATGAAGGAAGTCTGCGCGCCCGCGTTATTGGCCGATTCCGGCCCGGCGACGCCCTCGATGGCGCCCTGGCCAAAACGGCTCGGATCTTTCGCGATCTTCTTTTCGAGCGTGTAGGAGGCGAAAGAAGCGATCATGGAGCTGGCGCCGGGCAGAACGCCGAGCACAGTGCCCAGCAAGGTGCCGCGCATGATGGCGGGGGTGGAGGCTTTCAGGTCCGCCATGGTCGGCATCAGGCCATGCACCTTGTCCGCCAGCCGCTCCTGCGGGCGGCCTTCGCCTTTCTCCAGATTGGAGATGATCTCCGAGAGGCCGAAGACGCCCATCGCCACAGGAACGAAATCAAACCCGCCCGCCAGAGCTTTCGTGCCAAAGGTCAGGCGTTCGGCGCCGGTATGGACGTCCGTACCCACGAGGCTCAAGAGGCCGCCGAAGAGAATCATGCCGATGGCTTTCAGGGGCGAGCCCCGCGCCAGCACCACGCTCAGCACCAGTCCTAGAGTCATGAGGGCGAAATATTCCGCAGGCCCAAAGGCGCGGGCCAGCGAGACCAGAGGCGCCGAGACAACGGCCACCACCAGGGTCGCAAAACATCCGGCGACGAAGGAGCCGATGGCGGCGATGGCCAGCGCTGGTCCCGCCCGGCCCTGCCGCGCCATGGTGTGACCATCAAGGCAGGTGACAATGGAGGAAGCTTCCCCCGGCAGATTGACGAGAATGGCTGTGGTGGATCCGCCATATTGCGCGCCGTAATAGATTCCCGCGAGCATGATCAGCGCGCCGATGGGCTGCAGCGTGAAGGTGATCGGCAGCAGCATGGCGATGGTCGCCACTGGCCCCACCCCCGGCAACACGCCGATGAGGGTGCCGAGCAGCGAGCCGATCAGGCAATACAACAGATTTTCGCCGGAAAGAGCGACCGAGGCGCCAAGGGCCAGATTTGCGAGGAGATCCATCAGGTCACCAGGGCCACAAGCGCATGGGCAACCCGAGCAGGCCGCCAAAGAGGCCCACAGCAGCGGCGCCAAGGGCAAGACCCAGCACCGCAATCTGCCGCAAGGGCATGCCCTTTGAGCCAAAGCTGACTACAGCGGTGATGGCGACGCTGGCGAGAAAAAGCCCGAGTTGCGGGATGATCAGCCCAAAGGCCGCCGTACCGCCGCAGATCAACAGCAGCGGCGTCAGGGCCCAGCGCTCGAGCCGAGGCCCGCTGAAAACAAGCGCGCGAACGGCGATGACGGCGCCAGTCACAATCAGCCCCCAGGAGATGAGGCTGGGGATATAGGCCGGACCCATGCGCATGGCCGTGCCCATGCGCAGATCCGCCATGCCATAAAGCGCGAAGGCGCCTGCGGCGAGAAAAAACAGGCCTGCGACGAAATCCTGCGGACTTCGAATCTGCACCATGATCCAGTCCTCAATAAGCCGCGCTGCTTGCGGACGCAGCGCCTATTCGGCCTTGATGCCCTTGGCGTCGATCACCCGTTTCCATTGGGCCATCTCGCGGTCGATGCGCGCCAGCATCTCCTCAGGTTTCGAGGGCATGGGAATATTGCCCATCTGCGCCAGTTTCTGCTTCACATCATCCTGATCAAGAATGGCGGTGATCTCGGCGTTGAGACGGTCCACGATGGGCTTGGGCGTATTCTTCGCCATGGCGAAACCAAGCCAGGACATGATCTGCACATTGGGCAGGGTTTCGGTCACAGCCGGAAGGTCTGGCGCCAGCGCGTATTTTCCCGGCGCCGATTGCGCAAGGCCCCGCAATTGCTTTTGCTCGATCTGCGGCAGCACGAAGGTGCCCGTATCGATCATCACATCCACGCGCCCGCTGCTCACATCCATGAAGGCGGGGGGAGATCCGCGATAGGGAACCCCCTCCATCTGCACGCCCGCGTCGATGCCGATCCATTCGCCCAGCAGATGATGCAGGCTGCCAATGGAGTTCATGGAATAGGTGACCTTGCCCGGCTGGGCCTTGGCGCGGGCGATCAGATCCGCAAATGTCTTGATGGGAGAGTTGGGCGCGACGGCGATCACCATGGGATAGGCGCAGATGGTCGTCACCATCGCGAAATCCTTCAAGAGATTGTAGGGCTGGTCGGGCCGCAACAATTGCTGGCTGGGCGTGCCGCCCGTCAGAATGACGAGGTTGTGGCCATCCGGCGTCGAACGCGACACAGCGAGCGTGCCCGTGACGCCGGCGCCTGCAGTGTTGTTTTCGACCACCACGGGCTTGCCGATGCGCTCGGTCAATTTCGAGGCGATCAGACGCCCGACCGTATCCGGGCTGCCGCCAGCGCCGGTGACGACCGTAATGGTCACCTGCCGCTTGGGCCAATCTTGCGCCCATGCGGCGCAGGTTGTGATGCTCGTGAGGAGCAGCGCTGCGAAAATGGCCTTGGTGCGCATGCCTTGTCTCCGTTTCAATGAATTGGGGTCAGGCGCAGCCTGACGGCGGAAGCATTCACTCAAGCCGCAGGGCCTTCCTGGGCGATGCGGGCTTTCAGGTTCGCCGCCCATTCCTCCACCGGGACAGCGCTGGGGTCCGCTTTGACGCGCGTTTCTGTGATCTGCCTGACGGCCTCTGCGGATTGCGTGAGGTCGAGGGGATCGCCGAAGGGCTGGCTCACATACCAGGGGGAGGGCGTATAGATCTCGATTCGATTGCCCTCGGGATCGCGGAAATAGATGCTCCAGGCGTTGCCATGGTTGCGTGGGTTCATCTCGTTCACATTCAGGGGAACAAGCCATTCATAGTAGGCTTGCAAGTCTTCGAGACAGGCCACCTTGAAGGAAATCTGGTTGATCAGTTTCATCGAGCCATCATCGACACGTCCCGAAGCCAGGACGATCTGGTGATGTTCTGCTGGATCCCGGCTCATGAAGACGATCTTGCCGCCCATGTAGTAGTCGCCCATGTCCGTCACGACGAGGCCGAGGGCTTTCTGATAAAAGGCGATCATCGCGTCGAGATCGCGCACATGAAAGCCGAAATGCGCCAGTTGCGCATCGGGAAGTCTGGCCAATCTTTCCTCCGAAAGCGTTACTTGTTGTTGGCGGTCGCGCAACACCTGCCTCTGTTTTAATTTGCGGGCAGAATGGCGCCCTGTCAATCGCCATGCGGGACGCAAACTCACGCCAAATTCTGATTGTGCGGGCAGATCGGTCGCTTATACTGAGCGAAATGATCGATTTTGGTCTCCGCCGACAAGCGGGCCAAAACGCTGAACAGGGGGGAACCTATGAACAGACGTCAATTCTTTGCATCCGCAGCCTCAGCCGCCGCCGTGGCGGGTTGCTTCACCTGCGGAATGCGCGGGGCCTTCGCCCAGGGTTCGCCCAGCGCGCCGCGTCGGCGCGTCGAGGTGGATGGTCAGCGCGTCAGCGTCATCGATGTGCATTGTCACTGCGTCGTGCCAGAGGCGCTCGATGTTTTGAAGGGCACCGCCATGGAGGCGCAGTTCGCCTCGACCCTGAAGAGCGCGTTCAACAATCCCTCATTGGAGAAGCGCATCGCCGCCATGGACGCCCAGGGCATCGACATCGAGGCCATGAGCGTCAACGCCTTCTGGTATGGCGCCGACCGGGAACTGGCGCGTCGGCTGATCGATGTGCAGAACGAGGGCCTCTCGAAGATGTGCAAGGCCTCCGATGGTCGCCTGATCGCCTTCGCCACCGCCGCCCTGCAATTCCCCGACCTTGCGGCGGAACAGCTGGAACACGCCACCAAGCATCTTGGCCTGCGCGGCGCGGCCATTGGTGGCACCGTGGCGGGGCTGGAATTGTCCGACCCGAAGTTTGATGTGTTCTGGGCCAAGGCGGAAGAGCTTGGCGCCCTGCTGTTCCTGCATCCCCAGAACAGTTCAAACGCCACGGGCGTCGCCGCGCGCGTCAAGGGCAATGGCTATCTCGACAACACCATCGGCAATCCGCTGGAGACGACCATCGCGCTGTCGCACATGATCTTCGAAGGCGTCTTTGATCGCTTTCCGAATCTGAAGATCTGCGGCGCCCATGGCGGGGGCTATCTCGCCTCCTATGCTGACCGCTCGGACGCGGTCTGCGTGACCTTCCCAGATCGCTGCACGCCCAATCTGCCGAAAAAACCGCCGACAGACTATCTCAAGTCGAACATCTTCGTGGATTCTCTCGTCTTCACCCCGGAGGCGCTGCGCCATCTGGCGGCGGTGTGCGGACCCAAGCAGATCATGGTCGGCACGGACTATGGTTTTCCCTGGGTGAAAGATCCCGTCGGCCATGTGCTCTCGACGCCCGGTTTGAGTTCCAGCGACAAGATCGGCATCCTCGGCAAGAACGCCGCCCAGGCGCTCAAGCTTGGCTGAAGACACAAGGCCGCCCATCGGCGCGGCCCGGGTGCGCGCCCTGAAGAGAGGAGCTTCCCATGAGGTGGGCGCCAGCTGCGCCCACCTCATGGCTTGTCCAGGCCGCATATGGCGATAGAGGCGATGATCTGCTAACTTGTCTGCAAGGTCTTCAAAAAGACCGCAGGAGGAAACGATGATCAAATCCCGCGAGTCCCGGCGCATCCTGATGTCAGCCCTTACGGCCCTTGGCCTGTTGCTCGGCCATGGCGGGGCGCGCGCGGATGCGGTGGCGGATTTTTATCGCGGCAAGACCCTGCGCATCATCAACTGGGCCTCCGCTGGCGGCGAATATGACATTCATGGCCGCATCGTCAGCCGTTATCTTGGCAAACATCTGCCGGGCGCCCCCACGGTCGTGCACCAGACCATGACCGGCGGCGGGGGCGTCATCGCCGCCAACTATCTTTATAATGTCGCGCCGCGTGATGGAACGGCTCTGGCCATCATGCCCTCCAGCCTGCCCCTGTTTCAGGCCTTCGAGGACCGACAGGTGCGCTTTGACGCGGCGAAATTCGCCTGGATCGGCACCATTGCGCCCACCCAGGAAAATCTCATCGCCTGGCACACCGCAGGTTTCAACAGTTATGAAGACCTGTTGAAACGCGAGTTCGTTCTGGGCGCGAGCGGGGCTGGCTCCACCAGCGTCATCGTGCCCACGGTGATGAACGCCCTGCTGGGGACGCGCATTCGCATCGTGCCCGGGTATCCCGGCGGCAACGAAATCAATCTCGCCATGGAGCGCGGCGAATCCCAGGGCCGATGGAACACCTGGTCCGCCTGGAAGGTGACGAAACCCGACTGGATCACCCAGTCCAAAATCATCGTCATGGTGCAATCGGCCCTCAACAAACCGCGCGACCTGCAGGGCCCGCCGCTGCTCACCGATCTCGCGCAGACCCCCGACGACAAGCGCATTTTTGAATTGCTCGCGACCGCCGCTGAACTCGGACGCCCCTTGGTCGCAACCCCCGATATTCCACCCGAGCGATTGAAAGCGCTCCTCGACGCCTATCGGGCCATGCTGGCGGATCCCGAATTCATGCGGGAGGCGGAGACCCTCAAGATTGAAATCGCGCCTCTGATTGGCGAGCAGCTTCACAGTCTCGTCATACGCGCCCTTGCGACGCCCAAACCGCTCACGGATCGCCTGCGCAAGCTCATCGAATAAACGCAGCCAACCCCCGATCATGCAGGGCGCCAGTACAAGGAAACCAAAAATGGCCACAGCCGCCTTCCTTCGACGCATCGCTATCGCCTGCGGTCTGTTGGCGGCTCTTTCCAGCGCGAAGGCACAGGACTTTCCCAATCGGCCACTGACCTTCGTGATCCCGCTGGCCGCCGGAGGTCCCGCTGATCTCACCGCCCGCATTGTCGCGCAAAAGCTTTCGGAAAACCTGGGTCAGCAAGTTGTGGTCGAAAATATCGGCGGCGCCTCCGGGCAGATCGCCCTCAACAAGGTCGCGCGCGCCAGGCCGGATGGCCATACCCTGCTCTTCACGGTCGGGTCTTTTCTGACGGTCGTGCCGCATCTCTTTCCCAAGGCCAATCTTGATCCTGCGCGCATGTTCGCCCCGGTGGCCATGCTGACCGCTTTTCCCACGATGATGGTGAGCTCCGCCAAATTGCCTGTGATGGATCTGAACGGCTTCATCGCTTACGCGAGATCCCATCCCGACAAGCTGAATTTTGCATCCCCGGGCGCCGGATCCAACCCGCATCTGGCGGTGGAGGCCATCAAGAAACGATTGGGCGTCACCGCCGCCCATGTGCCCTACCGTGGTGGGGGGCCCGCGTTGGCCGCGGTGATGGCGGGCGACGTGGATTTCGCCTGCACCGAGCCTTCCAATCTTCTGGCGCAGATGGGCTCGGGCCAATTGCGCGCTTTGGCGGTGGCGGATTCAAAGCGCCATCCTGCCTTTCCGGATGTGCCGACCTTTCATGAGCTGGGCTATGGCGATCTGGAGTTTCGGGCGTGGAGCGGAGTCTTGGCGCCCCTGGGCACGCCGGAGGCGGTGATCGAAACCCTGCGCGAGCAACTCTGGCGGGCCGTTCGCTCCAACGAAGTGACGACGCGGTTCGCCACCCTCAAGCTCGACGCCGCCCTTACCGGACCAAAGGAGTTGCAGGCCATCATCCAGCGCGAAAGCGATCAATGGAAACCCCTGATCGAGGGGCTGGGCCTGGCGCAGACCGAGTAACGCAAGCGATCCATGGCGCCGGACATCTTGTAAGCGCGATCTTTTGAAACCTTCGTTGAAGCTGCTTTATTCCCGCTCCCTTGACGCTGCCGCAGCTAATGTTGAAGATTGATGCTTGAAGAGACGCATAATGCGCTTTGGGAGGGAATGAGCTTGTCTGACAGGAAGCTGCTGAGTGGTCGCGTGGCTCTCGTTGCTGGCGGCGGCGGAGAAATCGGCGGCGCCATCGCCTTGCGCTATGCAAGCGAAGGCGCGGCGGTGGTGGTCTGCGATATCTCTCTCGAGAAAGCTGAGGCCGTCGCTCAGGCGATCCGCAAGGCGGGAGGACAGGCCAAGGCCATCAAGGTCGATGTGTCGAATGAGGCGGATTGCGACAGCGCCGCGCGCATGGCCGTCGAAACTTTTGGCAAGATCACGACGCTGGTCAATGCGTCCGCCACCGCCTCCCCCGATGGCAATGTGGAAACGCTCTCGAGCGCCGCCTGGCGCGAGGCCATCGATGTGAATTTCACCGGCGTGTTCCTGATGTGCAAATACACCATGGGCCATATAAGGGCGGCGGGCGGCGGCGCGGTGGTGAACATCGCCTCAAGCCATGGTCACTTCGGTTTGCCCGGTCGTTCCGCCTATTGTTCCACGAAGGCCGCACTGATGCATTTCACCCGCGTGCTCGCGATAGACTATGGTCCCCATAACATTCGCGCCAATACGATCTCCCCCGGCCCCATCGACACCGCGCGTTCGCTGCGACGGTTTGGGACACGCGAGAATTCCAACAAGGTGCGCGGTCGCGGGCAGGTGCTGGGTCGCACGGGCACCGTCGAAGAGGTGGCTTCCGTCGCCGTCTTTCTCGCCTCGGACGAGGCTTCCTTCGTCACCGGAACGGACCTTCTTGTGGATGGGGGACAGACGGCTTTCAAGGGAACGGCCCTGTCTGACATTCACCAAAGCGCCACCTGATGAGCGAGCGCAGATCAAGCCTTGCTAGACATGTTCAGGCTGAATCGACGTGAGGCCATCAAGCCTAGGCGCCGACATTTGGCGCGCGGAGGAAACATGATGATTGGTAAAGCGAATCTCCTGGCCGCGCTGGCCTTGTTCACTATAGCGTCGAATGCTTCAGCCCAGACGGTCGAGCAGTTCTATGCGGGCAAGTCGATCAATTTCATCGTGCCCTTTTCGGCTGGGGGCTATTATGATTCAGGCGCGCGTCTCTTCGCTCGCCACATGGGTCAGTATATTCCGGGCAAGCCCAGCATTGTCGTGCAGAATCAGCCCTCCGCTGGCGGCATAGGCCTCGCCAATCGGTTCGGCGTTGGCGATGGGGATGGCCTCACCATCGGCACCCTGCAACGTGGCTTGCCGCAGCTCGCGCTGACCGGCGATCCCACCGTGCGCTTTGATCCCCTGAAGATCACATGGATCGGCTCCATGTCCGCCTATGCGACGGACTCCTACATCCTCGCCATCAACGCGTCCCACCCCCTCAAGAAGATCGAGGACGCAGCTCGGGAAGGCATGAAGCTGCGCATCGGCTCCAATCGCTCGGGGTCCACCAACCTGACCATCGCGATTGTTGCGCAACATGCGCTGGGGCTGAAATATGAGATCGTGCGCGGCTATCCCGGCGCCGCCGACATCAATCTGGCGCAACAACGCAATGAGGTGGACGGACAGTTTGCGGATGTGAGTTTCTTCGCCAATAATATGCGGGACATCTGGGAAAAGGGCGGCCTCACGCCCCTGCTCCAGACCGGGCGCAGCACGCGGCTGCCCTCGCTGCCCGATGTGCCGCTTGCGCGCGAACTCACCAAGACGCCGGAGATGCGCGCTTTGCTGGAGTTTGCCGAGATGCCCTTCGAGATGGCGCTTCCGGTGGCGGCGCCCGCCAATATCCCCAGGGATCGGGCGGCGGCGCTGAAGAAAGCCTTCAACGAGGCCGCCAGGGATCCGGCCCTTCTGGCCGATGCGAAAAAGATGAATTTCGTCATTGATCCCATCACAGGCGATGAGGTGCTGGCCGTCATCGAACGGGCGGCTCAAACGCCGCGCAGCGTCATTGATCTCTATAAAAAACTGATCGAGGAATGAGTTGCGGGGCCTGATCAGGTCAGCAATTCAGGATGCGGTCTCCTGATCGCCGGGCGCGCCGCCTTTACGCCACAAGGGGATGCGGCGCGCTTGAATTGCTGATCGTTTAAGGTTAGTCTTCCTCCCAATCGCCCGGCAAAAAGGGCGAAAATGCGTTGGGAGGAAAATATGATCTGTTCGGCTCGCCGGTTTTTTCTGGGCGCTGCAAGCGCCCTCACGCTCGCCCTTGGCGCCTTCCCCGTCACCGCCGCTGCGCAGCAAAGCTTTGATTTCGCAGTCTGGTATTCCGACCGCGACTACTACGCCCCGATGACCACCAATTGGGCGAAGAAAGTCGAAGAGATCACGGAAGGCCGGGTGAAGATCAAGCTGCATTATTCCGGCTCCCTCGTGCCCGCCAAGGACACCGTGGCCGCCGTCAGAAACGGTTCGGTGGGCGGCGGAACGACGAGCATCAGCTTCCTCGCGGGCATCGTGCGCGAGCTGTCTTATATGGAGCCGTTCTTCTGGATTTCCGCCGAGGCGAAAGCGGGTCAGGAGATGATGGACAAGCTGACGCCCCCGTCGCGCAAGCTCATGGAAGACAAGGGCATGGCCCTCATGTTTGGCCTGCCCTCCTCGGGGCTGCTGACCGCTTGCCGCAAGGACCACGTCAAGGCCGTTGGCGACTGGAAGGGCAAGAAAGTCCGCGCCGCCGGTCGCCTGCAGGGCATGCAACTCTCCGCCGTCGGCGCGTCTCCTGTGGCCATCGATCCGGGCGAACTCTATATCGCCCTGCAAAATGGCACGGTGGATTGCACCATGTTCCTGGCCAATCTCGCCTTATCGGGCAAGATCTACGAAGTGGCGCCGAACGTCACCTACTGGAACGATGGCGCCAATTCCTCCTTTTATTATCTGAACCTCGACCAGTGGAAGAAGGTTGCGCCCGCTGACCAGACGAAGATTCTGGAAATGTCCGACAAACTGGCGAAGGAATGGGCGGTCGAGCAGATCACCATGCAGCAACAGGCGGCCAAAGACCTGGAAAAGGCCGGCGCCAATGTCTTCTATCCCACCCGCGCACAGATCGACGAGCACAAGAAAGCCATGGCGAGCGTCTGGCCGGAGATCGACAAGATGGTGGGCGCAACGGGCAAGGTTTTCTCCGACACCATCACCAAGAACTGATCACGCGGGAAGCGGGGGGAACGCATGACCAAGGGGACACAGGGCTCCGCAGGCGGCTTCATCGCGCCGCTTGAGGGCTTTACGCGCGCGGTGAACAAGGTCTTCGCGCTCCTCGCCTCGCTGACGGTGTTTGTCATCATGTTGATGGTCCTGACCGCCGTCATCTGTCGCTACGCCTTCAACTGGCCGGTGGCGGCGCTGCTGGACCTCACGATCTTCATGCTTGTGTTCGTGTTCTTTCTGGCCCTCGCGCCAGCGCTGGAAAGCGGCAGCCACATCGAAGTCGATCTTTTCGACCCCTTGATCCCGACGCGACTGCACAAGGCCCAGCGCCTCGTCGGCAAATTCCTGACGCTGCTCTTCGCCGCCGTGCTGCTGTTCTTTGTCATCCGAACCTTCCTCGGCGTTGTCCGTGATGATGAACTGTCCTTCACCATGATCACCGTGCCCCTGAAATATGTGTTCTGGATTGGCCCGGTCGGGGCCGGGATGTTTTTTCTCACGGCATTGGTCGACATCGTCCGGTTTTCTCAATTGAAGCCCGATGAAGTCGCCCATTACGGCGCAAGCGCGGGTCACTGAGAGGAAGCTTCACATGCAAGCGTTTTGGGGCTTTCTCGGTTTTCTCGGCGTCCTCATGGTGCTGTTTGCAGTGCGCACGCCAGTTGGTGTGGCGCTCGCCATGGTCGCCTTTTTCGGAACAGCCACGCTGGTCTCCACCAATTCGGTGGAACAACTCGCCACCATCAGTTTCTCCGTGACGAGCAATTTCATCATTGTGGTGGTGCCGCTCTTCATTCTGATGGGCGAGGTTCTGTCTGCGGCTAAAATAGGCGCAAACCTGTTCCGCGCCGCTGAAATCTGGTTCCGCCGCATCCCGGGCGCTCTGGCGGTGGCCACGATATGGGCCTGCGCCATATTCGGGTCCGTCTGCGGGTCTAGCCCCGTCACCGCGACCACCATTGGCTCCATGGCGATCCCAGAGATGATCAGGCGCGGATACAATCGCTCGCTTGCGCTTGGGGCGACGGCTGCCGGTGGCACCTTGGGGATTCTGATTCCCCCCTCCATTCCCATGATCATCTACGGAGTGATCACGGACACCTCGATCGGACATTTGTTCATCGCGGGCATCGTGCCGGGCCTTCTGCTCGCGAGCCTGCTGACGCTCACTGTCGTGTTGATGGTTCAGCGCAAGCCGGAGTGGGCACCCAAGATCCTGGTCGAGCCGAGCCGCGAGGACAAGCGTAGCGCCATGATGGGCACCATTCCCGTGCTGCTGTTGGCGCTGTTGGTGATAGCCTCCATCTATTCGGGCGCAGCGACGCCTACCGAGGCCGGCGCCGTTGGCGCAGCAGGCGCCATTGTGATCGCCTGGGCGCTGGGGCGCATGCAGCTCAATGTCCTGCTGCAAAGCCTCGACCGCACCATCCGCACCACCGCCATGTTCATGCTCTTGTTGATCGGCGGCCTGTTCAGTTCGTTTCTGCTGGCACGGCTTGGCATTCCTCAGGCCATGTCCGACCTCTTGACCCAATTGCCGCTTCCGGCCTGGGGCGTCATGGTGGTCATCAATCTGGTGTTGCTGGTCCTGGGCATGTTCATGGACCCCGGAAGCATCATCGTCATCGTGATCCCGATCTTCATCAAGGCGATCATCGCCCTTGGTTACGATCCCGTCTGGTTCGGCGTCATCGTGACCATTCAATCCGAGATCGCCGCCATCACCCCACCGGTGGGCTTCAATCTCTTCATCCTCAAGAACATCACGCCCAACACCAATATGCGCGAGATCTCTTCAGGCGCTGTGGTCTTCGTGATTCCCATGTTGATCTGCATCGCGATCCTCACGGCTTTCCCGAAGATTGCGACCTTCCTGCCTACATTCGTTCTTTCGCGTTAAGAGGCGTCTCCAACAGCCTCAATCAAGCAGGTCCAGCAGGTCTCGCGTGAAATAAAGACGAGGCCGAAGAAAACAAGGGAAGCGCCATGGTGAAGCGTGAACTCAAGGTCAGGAGCGGGAAGGTCGCGGTGATGGAGGCCGGGTCAGGCGCGCCACTCGTCTATCTCCACGGCTTTGCGGATGTGCATGGGGTGTCAGCGGACTTCCTGCCGTTCCATGAGGGGCTCGCGCAAAACCATCGGGTCATCGCCCCCGCCCATCCCGCCTGTAACGGCTCTGATGAGTTGAGCGACGGCAATCGGGTCGAGGACTTTCTCTTTCACTTGAGCGAAGTCATCGACGCGCTCGGGCTTGATCGTTTCACGCTGGTCGGCCATTGCGTCGGCGGTTGGCTTGCCGCGGAATATGCAGTACGCCATCCTGAAAGAGTTGAAAAACTCGTGCTCATCGGCGCCTCAGGCCTCTTCGTGCCGGGGTCGCATATCAGCGATATCTTTCTCAACTCCAATCCGGATCGCGGAACGGATCTGTCGAGCCTGCGCCGGATTCTTTTCGCCTCGGACGATGCGCCCATGGGCCTGCGGTACTATCCCGACGGGAAGGGCGACATCGAGGAGGAGATGCGCCGCTACGCCATGCTTCGCTTTGGCTCGGCCATCGGTTTCAAACCCCCTTATTTCTACAATTGGCCGCTGGTCCAGCGTTTGGGGCGCGCGCGCATGCCCTCCCTGGTCATTTGGGGCGCCCATGATGGCATGACGCCCCTGGCCCATGGGGAGGCCTACGCAGACGGGCTTGGGAAGGCG
>CAMDOY010000049.1 GCA_945903655.1 Rhizobium sp. Q54
CTTCATCGAGCGCGGGCATGAGTTCGCGTTCCGCGATGTCGATGAGGTCGCGGCCATCGACGATTTCGCGGGTGAGTCCGGCAAGGTTGGCGCGGGCACGGGCGGTGGCGGGGCGCGAGGCATAGAGGGTTGCGAGATCGCCCACCAAAGCGCGCGCGGCGTCGCGATCGTCCGCCGCCCGGGCCTGCGCGAAGGCCATGTGCAGGCGGGCGATCTGGCGCTGGCGCATCAGCCCCGCAAGCTCGCGCCCCAGCAAGGCGAGCAGCGCGACGCCTACCAGCGCCAGCAGCGCCACGCCGATCCAGCCCAGCGCTGCGGAGCGGGCGAAGAAACCCTCGATCAGCCCCTGCAGCCATACGCCCACGGCGAGCGACATCAAGGCCCCCAGCGCGGACCAGAACAAGCCGCCCCAGCTCAACCCCCGGCGCGCCATGACGCCCCGCTTCTGCGCCGCCTCGATGGCCGCCTCCTCGGGCGCGATGGCGGTTTGAATTTCGAAAGCGTCGGGCTGCGGCTCTATCGCCACGCGCTGGTCTTCTGGCCTGACCTCGTCGAGACGGAAGGCGCGGGGGCGGGGCTTGTTGTCGCTGGTCATGCGAGCCTGTCTCCGAGCAGGAACTGCAAGGCGCGGTCGAGCCGGATATGGGGCAGGGGCGCCTCGGGCGTCGTGGTCAGGGGCGGACGGAAGCGCAGGAAGCGATAGTCCGCCTCCCCCTCGCTCAGACCCAGCCCCTCGCCGCGAAAGGCCGCGCGGGGATCTGCGGGCAATTCGCCCGGGAAGATGGCGGCCTCGGTCTCGCCGTCGAAGACATCCTCGCCCATCCGCTCGCCTTTCAGCGGCGTGCCCACGATGGCTTCGAGATCGCGGCCATCCTGTCGCACACGCGCTTCCCTTGTGGCGCGCACGGCGGCCATGGCGATCACGTCGATTTCGACGCCGCCCGATTGCGCCCGCGTGATGGCGCGGGCGACCAGATGGCGAAGGATCGCCTCAAGGCGGTCATGGCTGGTGTGGTGGAGATGATCGGCCTTGGTGGCGGCGAAGAGAATGCGGTCAATGCGCGGGCGGAAGATGCGCGAAATCAGGCCTGATTGTCCCGTGCGGAAGGCGCGCAGCACATCGCTCATGGCCGCTTCCAGATCGCGCACGGCGGCGGGGCCGGAGTTGAGAGCGCTGAGCGCATCCACCAGCACGATCTGCCGGTCGAGTCTCGCGAAATGATCGCGGAAGAAGGGTCGCACGATGTGTGTTTTATAGGCCTCGAAGCGCCGCTCCATGAGGGCGCCCAGCGAGCCCGCCTTGATGGCGGCGCCCTCTTCCATTGGCAGGGGCGAGAAGGTGAGGGCGGGCGAACCTTCGAGGTCGCCGGGCATGAGGAAGCGCCCGGGCGTGAGCGCGGAAAGCGCATAGGCGTCGGCCCGTGCGCCGCGCAGATAGGCGGTGAAGAGCTCTGCGGCCTTGCGAGCGGTTTCTTCCGAGAAGGGGGCGGTGGGGTCGAGGCTCGCCAGATAGCCCCGCCACGAAGCGGCCAGGGTCGCGCGGGCGGCGGCGCTGCTGGCCTCCAGCGTCTCGCGCGACCATTGGGCGTAGCTCTTTTCCAGTAGCGGCAGATCGAGCAGCCATTCGCCGGGGTAGTCCACGATGTCGATGGTGAGTTCGCGCGGGCCCTGCAGCCAGCCGCTGGCGCGCTCATATTGCAGGGTGAGGCGCAGTTGCGAGATGCGCCTTGTCGATTGGGGCCAGTGTCGGGCGGAAGCACCTTCCGCGCCGCCGGTCAGCGCGGCCAGATGGTCCGCATAGGCGAAGCTGGGCACGGCGTCGTCGGGTTGATGCTCCAGCCGCGCGCCGATCAATCGCCCCTGCGCATGGGCCTGCAAGACCGGCAGGCGCCCGCCGCGCATGAGATTATGCACCAGCGCCGTGATGAAGACCGTCTTGCCCGCCCGCGAGAGGCCGGTGACGCCCAGCCGCAAGCCCCCCCCGCTGACATAGTCGGCAAGGCTGCGGGCTGCGATATGGGCTTCCTGCGTGAGATCGGAGAGGCTGGGCAAGGCGGGACCGCGATGGAGAGGCGTTGTGCATCTAAGCACGACAGGGGCTTTGCGAAACCCCCACCTATCGGCTCGCCTGCTCCTTCGCCGCCTGCGCCTGACGGATCGCCTCCATGGCCCGCGCAATCCCCGCCGCAATCACGGCCTTGTCCGCCCGCAGGGGGCCGATTTCGACGGCGGACATGTTTTCCATCACCCGCGCCAGATTGGGAGTCGGCTCGCCCTCGGCGGTGAAGAGCGCCAGATCCTCATCTGGCGAGGCGGCGACGCCTGCGCTGGTCTTCTGCGCATAGGCTTGCAGGCGGTTGGTTTCGCTGGCGCAGTTGAGGATCGGCCGCAGGGGCTCGGGCCGCAGGGGCTCAAGGCCGGGCATGGTCAGGGACGCCAGCTTGAGTTCGGGCATGGCCATGGGTTTCTCCCCAAGGCCAACCGCGATGCTGGGGGTTCGCATTAACGGAGGCAGGCCCCCGGCGATGCGGGTTCGCGTCGGCGCCTTGGCGATCTTCCCATGTCCCCGCGCCAGCCAGTGCGCGCGCAGGGTCTGGCCCACGCCGCGCGTCGAGAGGGCGTCGGGCGCTGGCCCCAACTTGTTGCGGGTCTGGGCGATGCCGACCGGGCTTTTCGCGCTGGGCCTGATCGGGGGCAGGGGGATCGTCGAGGCGCGGCTCGCCACCCTCACAACGCGACATTCCGCAGGCGCCCAGCGGCTGACGATGGCCTGGGCCGAGCGGCGGCTGTAGCTCAGATAATAGCGCCGCAGCAGCAGGGCCGCGACGGCGGCGCCCTCTTCCGCCGAGGCGAAGGCGACATGGCCCTCCGCGTCGGCGGCCAGCATGCCGTTCCAGCCCACGCCTTTCACGCACCAGTAATTGTTGAGCCTCACGCAGCGTGTGACGCCCTTCTCCTCCGCGCCGCTCGCCAAGGCCTGCGCGCGCTCCGGCGGCAGATCCAGATTCCCCCCCGCCTGCGCCCGCCAGTTGGAGACGCTGCGCGCGGCTGGCAGGAATTGCGGCGGGGCGGGCGCCTCCTCGCCCTCGCCGGTGCCAGCGAAGCTTGCGGCGAGGGGCGTCAGAAGGGCTAGGGCGACGATGAAAGCGCGTGGCGGCATCCGCTGTCCTCCGGAGAGGACATCGGGCTTGGCGCTCGTCTGACAAGTGGTCAGGCGTCCAGATGTTTGGGCGTCACGAAATCCACGAGGCGCGCGCCTTGGAAGGTCAGTTCCATCCAGCTGTCCGCCTTCACCTCGAACACGGCCAGCGCGCAGGTGGGAAAGCCCGCCATCATGCGCATGCGCGCGTCGGGATCGCCCCCCGCCGTGAGATTCATGGCCAGATCCGCCATGCCGGGGTTGTGGCCCACGACCATTAGGGTGCGGGCTTCATCGGGCGCCGCGCGCAGGGCCTCCAGCATGGCGGGCGCTTCGGCGAGATAAAGGCTGCGCTGGATGTCGAGAGGCGCGGGCGCGGGCCATTGGGCCATCAGGAGGGCCACGGTCTCACGGGTGCGGGCGGAGGCGGAGACGAGCGCGAGGTCGGGCCGCAGATCCCTGCCCAGCATATGCCGCCCCAGCAGGCCAGCATCCCGCCGCCCTCGCGGCGCAAGCTCCCGTTCAATGTCTTTTTCCCCGCCCCTGGCGTGGGCGACGGCTTTGGCGTGGCGAAGCAGAAGAAGATGGCGCATGGGGGGAAACTAGCGGGCGAGGCGCGCAAAGGCGAGTGGGCGAAAAGAGGGATCAGCGATACGCCGCTTGAGCACGAGGATCAGGGAGAAATCCCCCGCTCCTTCCCCTGTCCCGCATCGAGTTCCGCGATGGAGCGCAGAAGCCGTTCCCCATTCGCGGGTGAGCGGAGCAGATGCAGCGTCTCGCGCAGGCCATTGAGTTTCGACAGGGGAAGGATGGCGACCGGCTCATGATGGGGCCGTGTCACGATCAGCATGGTCCGGTCAGCCCCCAGCCTGTCGAGATGGGCCGCCGGGTCGGCCTGAAATTCAGTGAAAGCAATCCGTGTCATCGCGCGCCGCTCCTTTGCGGCGAAGACACAGGTGGAATCAGGATATTTCAAGGCCGCCTCGGCTTCTCCTCCTCCACCACGCGATATTCCCCCTCGATCACATCCCCATCCCCGGGGCTGCGCTGGAAGGGACTGCGCGGCGCGTCGCCCTCGCGGGGCTGTCCGATCCCCATCTCCCGCAGGATCCGGCGCAGGCGCGCTCTCGCGATGAGGCCGCCGATGATGACCACGGGCGCCAGCACCAGCAGCAGCCCGATGCTCACCGTCACCAGCACCAAGCCGAGGGTCGCGGCCATGGCGACGCCAAGGATCATGCCCCAGCGCCCGCCCATGGGGGCGCTCTGGGTTCTGCCTTTGCTGATGAAAAAGCGGATCATCGGTTCCTCCAGAGGGCAAGGTGGGCGAGGCGGCCCGCAGTTGCAAGCCCCCCGACCATCTGACTCCACTTAACGCTTCTTCACCTGAATGGAGCCTAAATAGGCGATGAAATCTTCGATCTGATCCGGCTTGAATTCGAACATGGGCATTTCCGGCCCCTCATGGCCCACCATCATCCCCTCGCCCATGGTCTCTTCCAGCTCGTTGAGGGGGTAGCGCTGGGCGAGGGTGCGGAAGGGCGGCGACTTCGGGTTGGGGCTGTCTCCGGTGCGGCCCAGAGCATGGCAAGGCGCGCAATTGCGCTGGGCGATCTTGAGGCCCCGCGCCTTGTCGCCTTTGGCGAAGGCGGGGCTGGCGAGCGAGAGGGCGAAGACGAGCAGCAGGGGCAGGGCGGGTTTCATGGGGCGGGCTCCGATTTCCCGCCAGTTGAATCGAAGGCTCTGCAGCCCGCCTTGATTTGCCGCAGGTTCGTGTCACCAATGGCGTTGTCATCAGGCCGTCGCAAAACCGCCATAACCCGGCGACGTCACGGTATGACCATGCTGATGGTTCATTTCACGAGCAGGCGATGATTGCGCAAAACACTCTCACCCGGCGTCACCTTCTGGCTGGCTCCAGCGCCCTGGCCTTGAGCGCGCTGGCGCCCGGCCGCGCTGTGGCCGCGTCCTTCGATCCCTTCGCCGCGCCCGTCAGTCGCGGCCCCTCCAGCCTCGACGTTCCCGCCATCGGCGCCACGGCTTCTGCCAGCGGCACGCCCTATCTGGCGCCGGTCGCCGAGGGCTGGCGCGTGGTGTCCTTGCTCACCACCGGCAATGAGGTGAAGGGCTATCCCTTCGCAGGCATTCCCGATGGCCTCGGCGCCTTCGACAATGGCGATGGCTCCATCACCATTCTCGTCGCTCACGAACTCGCAGGCGGTCGGGGCGCTGCGCGTAGCCATGGCGGCAAGGGCGGTTTCGTTTCCCGCTGGACGCTGGCCAAGGACAGCCTCGAGATTCGCTCGGGCCAGGATTTCGTCGATAGCCCCAAGAAGATCCATCTCTTTGTTGGAGAAGGCTGGAAGAGCGGCGATCAGGTTCCCGCCAAGCAGCTTGATCTCTCGCGCTTCTGCTCGGCCGATCTCGCCCCGGTCTCGGCTTATTACAACAGCAAATCGGGCCTTGGCTTCAATGGGCGCCTCTTTCTGACCGGCGAAGAGGCGGGCGCGGCCAGCGCCAATCGCGCATTTGCTTTTGTTGCGGATGATGGCTCCGCCTGGGAACTGCCCGCCTTCGGCTTCGGCAAGCCCGGCGACGCGAAGGATCCCACGCCTTCGTGGGAGAACCTGCTCGCCCATCCCTCGACTGGCGACCTCACGCTCGTGGCCGCCAATTCCGACGGTGGCTCCAATCAGGTCTGTTTCTACCTTGGCGCCAAGAAGCGCGAGGGCTCGCCCATCGAGCGCGCAGGCCTGACCGGGGGCACATTGTTCAGCATGGTCGTGCCGGGCGTCGCCGCTGAATCCCGCGAGACCAATATCGGCCTCACCAAGTCCCTCGTGGGCAAGGGCGCGGGCAGGGCCATCGCCTTCGCTGCGCCCAACAAGGGCACCTCCTTCCTGCGTCCCGAAGACGGCGCCTGGGATCCCCGCAATCCCAACCGCTATTATTTCGTCACCACCGACCGCAACAACTTCGCCGCCGACGGCACGGCGCGCGAGGGGCAGGATGTGACGCAGATCGGCCGCACGCGCCTGTGGGCCGTCACCTTCGACGACGTGACCAAACTCGTCACCGATGGCGCCCCCACCGGCAAGATCGAGCTGCTGCTCGACGGGACCGAAGGTGGCGACATGTTCGATAATATCGCCATCAGCGCCGATGGCGTGATCTTCCTGTGCGAGGACCCCGGCAACAGCCGCCACAACGGCAAGGTCTGGTCCTATGATCTGGCTACCGGAAAGTTCGAAACCATCGCCAAATTCGACCCCGCCAAATTCGGCGATGTCGTCGGCGGCCAATATACCCCGCCCGTCGCCCCCTTCGTAGACGACAAGGAAAGCTCGGGCGTCATCGACGTGACTGAAGTCTTCAAGGACGCCCCCTGGTTCCGTCCCAACGCCCGGGTCCTGCTCCTCGTCGTGCAGGCCCATTTCGCCTATGACCTCGCCCTGCCCGTCGGGGCGCAGCTGGTCGAGGGCGGGCAATTGCTGTTGATGGTGAAGGCGGGGTGATCCTTCACCCCCTCTGAAACAGCCTGCGGGCGGGCGCCCCTCATTTGCAAAGCCCGCCCGTAAAGCTAAAAGGCTGCAACGGAGGAAAGACCATGACCGCAGCCAAGGGCCGTATCGACGTTCACCACCATCTCCTGCCCGAGTTCTACAAGGACGTGCAGCGCGCCGCCGGCATCGCGGGCTCGGCCTATCGGGGCTTTCCCGAATGGTCGCCGGAATCCTCGCTGGCGCTGATGGACGCTGAAGGCATCGGCGCCGCCGTGGTCTCCTATACCTCGCCGGGCATCTGGTTCGGCGATCTCGCTCAGACCCGCGATCTCGCCCGGCGCTTCAATGATTATCTGGCGGAGCTGGTGGCCAGCGCCCCCACGCGCTTCGGCGCCTTCGCCTTCCTGCCCCTGCCGGACGTGGACGCCGCCCTCAAGGAACTGGCGCGCATCGACGACGAGTTGAAGCTGGAGGGCGTATGCCTGCTCACCAGCGTGGACGACCGCTACATCGGCCATCCCGATTTCGAGCCCCTCTATGCGGAGCTGAACCGCCGCAAGATCGTGACCTTCATCCACCCTTGCTATCCCCCGGGGAAAGAGGCCGATGGCTGGGACCTGCCGCGCATGCTCGTGGACTATCCCTTCGAGACCACCAAGGTCGCCACCAACCTGATCCTGAAGGGCGTCACCACCCGCTATCCCGACATTCCCTTCATTCTCTCCCATTCGGGCGGCACGCTGCCCATGCTGGCCCATCGCATCTCGATCTTCGACAAGACGACGAGCTTCCGCGACAATTACCCCGATGGGGCGCTCGCCCATATCGCCCGCTTCTATTACGACACGGCGCTGTCAGGCCACCATGGGCCGCTGGACGCCCTGCGCGCCTTCGTGCCGGACTCGCAGATCCTCTTCGGCACCGATTATCCCTATATCTCCGAGGATGTGGTGGCCCGCGAGCGCCAGGGTTTTGACGCCTATCAGGGCTTCAAGGGCGAGGCTTTGCAGGCGGTGGAGCGCGGCAACGCCATGCGGCTCTTCCCAAGGCTGGCTGGCTGAACCGCAATTCAGCAATAAAGCTTATTGCTGCGCGAACCGCTTTGGGGCAGGCGCGTTTCATCCTGCAATCAAGGCGTCCCGCAATCTCGCGGGGCGCGGGAGAGCAGCATGTACAAGGCGCCCACCGGACGAGTTGAAACGATACAGCAGGCCCTAGGTCCGGACCTGCGCAACCTGCCGATCCCCGCCCCCAGCGACCGGATCGCCTGCGCCCTGGTGCGCGCCGTCGAGGACGTGGCGGCGCTGTCGCGGGGCGAGGGCGAACGCGGCCACCCCCCAGGCTGTCGCTGCAAGGGCGCGCATTGAGGGGTTAGTGCGCCTCGCGCCCGCTGGTCACGCCCTGCCATCCCTCGGGATAGCGCCAGTCCTTGGCGGCGCGCATGCGGTCGCAATAGACCGGCACCGTCAGGCCGAAGAGGTCCCAACGCGTGAGATAGCTCAGCAGAAAGCCGCTGACGCCCATCTCCCAGAGCTTGCCCACTTCCCCCGCCAGCAGCAGTCGCTTTTCGTCCGCCGTGAGGGGAAAGCGCTCCATCGCCGCTTGCGGATCGGCCTTCAGCGCCTCGCGTACGCTCAGGTCATGCAGCGCGGATCGGCAGAGTTTGTGCACGCCATAGATGCTCATCGCTTTACTCCCAGCGCCAGACGCCGAAGGCGTGACCATGCGGTTGCGGCTCCAGCGAGATGGGGATCTGAGCCCCGATGACGCCGAGCATGGCGATCCAGTTCAACAATTCCCCGCCCGCATTGCCCGCGCGCGTCATCTGCTCGGACGTCGCTTCCTCGATCAGATCATTGATCCCGTGGGTGCGCAGGAGATGGACGATCCGGTCCACCCATTTGCGGTCGGGCACGCCGGAGCGCTCGTTGGGGGGGATCTGCGGCCCGCCGATCTCCAGCGAGAAGCTGCCGCTGGCGAAGACCGCCACCCGCAGGGGCTCGGGATAGGTGCGGATCGCGCTGCCGATCATGCGGCCGAGATCATGAGCGCGGCGCGCCTGGGGCAGCGGATTCGAGAAGCAGTTCACGAAGATGGGGACCATCGCGACCTTGCCGTGGGGCGCGATGAAATGCCAGGGCACGGCGAAGGCGTGATCGACGGTGAACTCCTGCGAGAGCGTCAGGTCAAAGCCGTTCTGAACGCCCGTGCGGTGGATATGGGCCGCCAGCCCCTCATGCACGGGGATCTGATATTGCGGCATGGGCGTCTGGTCGTTCGGCCCGGAGGTCTGCTCCGCTACGCCCACGGCGAAGAGGGGGAAATTGTCCAAGAAGAACGTGTTGAAATGGTCGTTGGAGAACATGAGGACCACATCGGCCTTCACCTCTTCGATATGGCGGCGCAGTTCGCCATAGAGGGCGTTTTCCACGAAGGCGGGGTTTTTCGTGACGGTGGAGGGCAAACCGGGCGAATGAGGCGCCCCCAAGCCCGCGACGATCCTTGCCATTCCTGTTTCCTCGTTCTTGACTGGCGACACATTAGCAAGGGGTTACGCCTGCGCACAAGTCTTGCCAGCGGCTTCGTACGGGGCGAAACTGGTTCACCAAACCAAGCGAGGAAAACATGAAGACCCGCAAACTCGGCCGCTCCGGCCTCGATGTGTCCATCGCCGGCATCGGCTGCAACAATTTTGGCGCGAGGATCGACAAGGAGGCCACGCGCGCCGTCATCCACAAGGCGCTGGATCTGGGCGTCACCCTCTTCGATACGGCGGACATGTATGCCCGTGGCGGGTCGGAGAGTCTGATGGGCGAGATTCTGGGCGAGCGCCGCAAGGACATCGTGCTCGCCAGCAAATGCGGCATGGTCATGGACGACGCCGGCCGCAAGCAGGGCGCCTCGCGCCGCTATATCATGGAGGCCGTGGAGGCCAGCCTGACGCGCCTGCGCACGGATTGGATCGACCTCTACCAGATCCACAAGCCCGATCCCTCCACCCCCATCGAGGAGACCCTGCGCGCCCTCGACGATCTCGTGCGCCAGGGCAAGGTGCGCTACATCGGCTGCTCCAATTTCGCGGGCTGGCAGATGACCGAGGCGCTCTGGACCTCGCGGCTGGGCGGGCTGGAATCCTTCATCTCCTGCCAGAACGAATATAGCCTTCTGGAGCGCGGGATCGAGGCGGAGCTTCTGCCCGCCATGGCGCAATATGGCGTGGGGCTGCTGCCCTATTATCCGCTCGCGGGCGGGTTGCTCACCGGCAAATATGCGGGCGGCGCCGCGCCTGCGGACGCCCGGTTGATGTACAATTCCTATATGGCGGGAAAGCACCTGTCCGAGCGCAAGCGCGCCATCGCCGACAAGCTCGGCGCCTATGCGAATGAGCGCGGCCATAGCCTGCTGGAGCTGTCCATGAGCTGGCTCGCCATGCAGCCCGGCGTCACCAGCGTCATCGCCGGCGCCAGCACGCCCGCGCATGTGGAGGCCAACGCCAAGGCGCTGGACTGGGCCATGAGCGCGGAAGAGCTGGCTGAGATCGACAAGATCACAAAGGGCTGAGCGCGCTCACTCCCGCAGCACCAGCACTGAACATTTGGCGTGGCGCACGATGGTCTTGGCGTTGGAGCCCAGCAGATAGGTCGACATGGCCGGTCGGTGCGAGCCGATGACGATGAGGTCGGCGCCCCAAGCGTCGGCCTCCGCCAGCACTTCCGGATAGACGCCGCCCGTGCGCACCACGGTCGAGACCCTTTCGTGGGGCATGCGCAGCCGTGCGGCGAGGGACTTCAGGCTCGCCTCCGCATCCGTCTTCTGCTGCATGTCGAAGTCGGCGGGCACGAAGTCCATGAAGGTGGCGGGCAGCAGGCGCTGCACATTGACGAGCCGCAGCGCCGCCCCCGACCATTCGGCCAGCGCCGCCGCTTTTTCGAGGGCTGAGCGGGTGATCTCGGGTTCATCGAGATCGATGGGCACGAGAATGGTTCTGAACATGGCGCGGGCTCCCTGGCTATCCCCAGCGAAGTCGGGCGCGCCGGGGCCGGGTCAAGTCCCCCGAAGGGTCAGCCGCGCCGCATGAGGCCGAAAACAAGGGAGACCACGAGGAAGACCAGCGCCACCCAGAAGAGCAGCTGCGCACCCTCCATGGCCGTGCCCGCCACGCCGCCAAAGCCCAGCAGCGCCGCCACCAGCGCGACCACCAGAAAAATCACCGCCCAGTGCAGGAGATTGCCGAAGTTCATGCTCGCCTCCTCAGGTTCAGGCCTTGGCTGCGCGAAGGGACTGGCGACCCGGCCCGCTGGTCAGGATGGACCGCAGCATCCACGCCGCCTTTTCGTGAAAGGAGAGCATGTGGTTCAGCAGGTCCTGGGTGGCGAAGTCCTGGTTTTCGTCCGCGTCGGCGGAGAGCGGGCGCAGCTTGCGCAGCGCCGCCTCATGGCGGGCGAGCAGATCCGCCAGCATCTCGTCCTCATCGGGCATGGTGGCGGGGATCTTCACCCCGCTGGGGAAGGTCTTGGCCCCCACGGGCGCGGCGAAGCCCAGCTGGCGCACCCGCTCGGCGATCTCGTCCGCCGTCTCGAACAGGGTCTCGTAATGCTGCTGCAAGAGCTTGTGGATGGGCTCGAAGAGCGGCCCGCGCACATTCCAGTGGTAGACATGGGTCTGCACCATCAAGGAATAGGCGTCATCGAGCACGCCGCTGAGCTGCAACGCGAAATGCGCGCGCAGTTTTTCAGACAAGCCGGTGTCCATGGGCTCGGTGGTGGCTGCGCACATCTGGACTCTCCTCGAACTGGGCCGGGGCGCCGCGCGTCAGGCGCTACGCCCTGTCAACAGGGGCTCAGTTGCGAGGTTCCAAAGAGGCGCTACTTTTAGGCGGAGGCGGCCTTCGCTGCGAGGGCTTCGGTGATGGCCGCCAGCGCCTTGTCGGCGCCCGCGCCATCGGGCCCGCCGGCCTGGGCCATGTCGGGCCGTCCGCCGCCACCCTTGCCGCCCAGGCATTCGGCGGCGATGCGCACGAAGTCGACCGCGTTGAAGCGCGCCGTGAGGTCGGGGGTCACGCCCACCACCACGCCCGCCTTGCCATCGGGCGCCACGCCCACGATGGCCACGACGCCCGAACCCACCTTGGTCTTGGCCTCGTCGGCGAGGGACTTGAGGTCCTTCATCTCGATGCCGCTGACCGCGCGGGCGAAGAGCTTGACGCCCGCGACCTCGCGCATGCCGTCCTCAGCGCCGCCGCCGCCACCGCCCATGGCGAGCTTGCGGCGGGCCTCGGTCAATTCGCGCTCGAGCTTGCGGCGATCCTCGATGAGGGCCGCGAGACGCTCGGCGGCGTCGTCCGCAGGCGATTTGAGGAGGGTCGCCAGTTCGCGCAGGCGCTTGCCCTCTTCGTTGAGATGCTGGCGGGCGCCGTCAGCCGTCTTGGCTTCCAGACGCCGCACGCCCGCCGCCACCGCACTCTCGGCCACGATGGACACGAGGCCGATGTCGCCGGTGCGCCGCACATGGGTGCCGCCGCACAATTCGATGGAGAAGGCCTTGCCCGCCCGCTCGCCGTCCGTCTCGACGCCCATGGTCACCACGCGGACCTCGTCGCCATATTTCTCGCCAAAGAGCGCGCGCGCGCCGGACTCCCGGGCGTCCTCGATCCCCATGAGGCGCGTCTCCACGGGGCCGTTCTGCAACACCATGCGGTTGGCGATCTCCTCGACCTCAGCGAGCTCGCCGTCGCTGATGGGCTTGGGATGGGCGAAATCGAAGCGCAGCCGGTCGGGGGAGACCAGCGAGCCCTTCTGGGCCACATGATCGCCGAGCACCTGGCGAAGGGCCTCGTGCAGCAGATGGGTGGCCGAATGGTTGGCGCGGATGGCGCTGCGGCGGCTGTGGTCCACCTCTAGCTCCAGCGCCTGGCCCTTGCGCAGGGCGCCCAGCTCCACGGTCACCTCATGGACGAAGAGATCGCCCAGCTTCTTCTGCGTATTGGTGACGAGGACCCGCAGGCCCACGGCGGTCATGACGCCCATGTCGCCGACCTGGCCGCCCGATTCGCCATAGAAAGGCGTCTGGTTGAGCACCACGAGGCCCTTCTGCCCGGCCTCCAGCGCCTCGACCTCCTGGCCGCCACTCACCAGCGCGCCCACCACGCCCTCGGCGCGCTCGGTCTCGTAGCCCAGATATTCCGTCGCGCCCACCTGATCGCGCACGCCGAACCAGACGGTTTCGGTCGCCGCCTCGCCCGAGCCCGCCCAGGCCTTGCGGGCCTCGGCGCGCTGGCGCTCCATGGCCTTGGAGAAAGCGTCCGTATCCACGCCCACGCCCCGCGCGCGCAGGGCCTCCTGGGTCAGGTCCAGCGGGAAACCATAGGTGTCATAAAGCTTGAAGGCGGTCTCGCCATTGAGCTTCTGCCCGCTGACGAGGCCCACGGCCTCTTCATCAAGGATCGACAGGCCGCGCGCGAGGGTGACGCGGAACCGCGTCTCCTCCAGCCGCAGGGTCTCGCTGATGAGCGCCTCGGCGCGCACCAGTTCGGGATAGGCCTGGCCCATTTCGCGCACCAGCACAGGCACGAGCCGCCACATGAGCGGATCGCGCGCGCCCAGCAGCTGGGCATGGCGCATGGCGCGGCGCATGATGCGGCGCAGCACATAGCCGCGGCCCTCGTTGGAGGGCAGCACCCCGTCGGCCACCAGAAAGGCGGAAGCGCGCAGATGGTCCGCGATGATGCGGTGGCTGGCCTTTTGCGCACCATCCGCATCCACGCCCGTCGTCTCGGACGAGGCGCGGATGAGGGCGCGCATGAGGTCGATGTCGTAGTTGGAATGGACGCCCTGCAGGATCGCCGCGATGCGCTCGAGGCCCATGCCGGTGTCGATGGAGGGGCGGGGCAGGGGGATGCGCTGGCCGCCGTCCACCTGCTCATATTGCATGAAGACGAGGTTCCAGAATTCGAGGAACCGGTCGCCATCCTCATCCGGGCTGCCGGGAGGGCCGCCTTGCAGGGAAGGGCCCTGATCGTAGAAGATTTCCGAACAGGGGCCGCAGGGGCCGGTCTCGCCCATGGACCAGAAATTGTCTGACGTGGGGATGCGGATGATGCGGTCGTCGCTGAAGCCGGCGATCTTTTTCCACAGGTCAAAGGCCTCGTCGTCGGTGTGGTAGACGGTGACGAGCAGGCGGTCCTTGTTGAGCGCGAACTCTTTGCTGATCAGCTTCCAGGCGAGTTCAATCGCCTCGGCCTTGAAATAATCGCCGAAAGAGAAATTGCCGAGCATCTCGAAGAAGGTGTGGTGGCGCGCGGTATAGCCGACATTGTCGAGGTCGTTGTGCTTGCCCCCGGCGCGCACGCATTTCTGGGAGCTCGCGGCGCGTGTATAGGGGCGCTTTTCGACGCCGGTGAAGACATTCTTGAACTGCACCATGCCCGCATTGGTGAACATCAATGTGGGGTCGTTGCGCGGCACAAGGGGTGAGGACTCGACGACGGAATGCCCCGCATCGGCGAAATACTCAAGAAATGTCGACCGGATTTCGTTAACGCCGCTCATGTGACGAACCGTTCCTGTTCAGCCGCGCCCCGGCGGCCCTGCCCAAGTTCCCGGGAATTTCCTGGGGATCACGAGGCTCTTCGCCACTTTCGTCAAGATGTGATGCTGACGCAAGGAAAAAGCCCGGATCTTTCGATCCGGGCTGTTCTAACGGCGGGACGGGAGACTGTCGAGTGAGAACCCTTGTCGCGCAACGCGGATGCTCCATTTTCGGCGGGGCCCCCGATGGCGCCGGGCGCTTTGGCTGGAAGAGGGGACCTTCCACCAGCCGCGCGCCCGGGGGCGCTGTTACTCCGCGTCGTCTTCCGGGCCGGCGTCGAGGATCTTCTCGGCGATGAGGCCGGCGTTTTCGCGAATGGCCATTTCGATGCGGGCCGCCGCATCCGGATTCTGCTTCAGGAAGGTCT